>CAYGTA010000227.1:0-7769 GCA_964352605.1 uncultured bacterium
TTTTAATTGCAGTTCCAAAAAACATTGCGGCAGTGACTAATACCAAGACCGCGTTTAGTGCTTTAAGGAACTAAACGGAAATGGTATGAGTTGGTTTATTTACTCCCCTAGAATTCAGATAGGCTAGGTTCAATGGTTGCAAAAATGCGTTGATGGTGCAAGCATTCGTGGAAACGCTATAAGAATAAATCAGGACGACTTTTTAAGCAAAAGTCGTCCTGATTTTATGGTCTAAACAGCAGGCTATTTCGAGTATTAACTCTTTAAGAAAAAACATGTCAAATAACGACTATACCTAGCCTGAAAATAGTCTATACTTATGCGTTTTCGTAGCCATTAAAAGCTACCTTTCCCCCCACTCACAGACACTCGAGTCCTAATAATACCTTTAAACCTTTTGGAGGCATATCTAGTTATGCAAATTAAGATTCAAGATTACTATACGACTGAAAGTTTTGAACGCATCAAAGCTTTAGCAGATACCAAAGAAACCCCTTTTGTTGTTATTGATACCAGCATTGTTGATAAACACTATGAAGAATTAAGTAGTAATTTCCCTACTGCCAAAATCTATTATGCGGTTAAAGCCAACCCTGCACCTGAAATTTTAACGCTCTTAAAAAATAAAGGCTCTAACTTTGATATTGCTTCTCGCTATGAACTTGACATGGTCTTAAATATTGGTGTCAGTGCAGACCGTGTGAGTTTTGGTAACACAATCAAAAAAAGTAAAGATATTCGTTATTTTTATGAAAAAGGCGTCAGAATGTTTGCAACGGACTCTGAAGCTGACCTTAGAAATATAGCGCAAGCTGCGCCCGGTTCAAGAGTTTATGTACGCGTACTCACCGAAGGTACCTTAACTGCAGATTGGCCATTGTCACGTAAGTTTGGCTGTCAGGCAGACATGGCGATGGATCTTGTAATTCTTGCCAGAGATTTAGGACTCGAGCCTTATGGAGTGTCGTTTCATGTGGGTTCTCAGCAGCGCGATATTGGTGCTTGGGACGCTGCTTTAGCTAAAGTTAGCGGTATGTTTCAGCGTTTGTCTGATGAAGATAATATCAGGTTAAAAATGATTAATTTGGGCGGCGGGTTTCCTGCTAATTATTTGACTAAAACCAATGACTTGGCAACTTACGCTTCTGAAATTCTTCGTTTTTTAGAAGAAGACTTTGGTGATGATATGCCTGAGATTTTACTCGAGCCTGGGCGCTCACTGATTTCTAATGCGGGTATTTTGGTGAGTGAAGTGGTACTTATTTCTCGTAAGTCTCGTACGGCACTTAATCGTTGGATATATACAGATGTGGGTAAGTTTTCTGGTCTTATTGAAACGCTTGATGAGGCAATTAAATTTCCTATTTACACTGAAAAGCAAGGGGAGTTAGAAGAAACTATTATTGCGGGTCCTACTTGTGATAGTGCTGATATTATGTATGAAAATACTATGTACGCGCTTCCGTTAACACTAGCTATTGGTGATAGGTTGTACTGGTTATCTACGGGGGCTTACACTACGACCTATAGTGCTATTGCTTTTAATGGCTTTCCGCCGTTAAAAGACTATTACGTTTGAGTCATTGGCTTATTAAATACATTCCCAAGATAGAAGTCAGTCTGACTTCTATCTTGCTATAGTGGCTTTCAAGTAAAACACACCATCAACTTAGTTCATCTGTTTTTACTCAGCTAGTTCGACAATTAAACCGCTTGCAGCGTTTTAATTGCAAAAGGCTATAGACCGTATATTTTCGCTATTCATTTTAGTTTCTAAACAGCTAGCCCTCGAGAGTAGTCAGAGGCTAGCTGCTTTTAATTAAACAAATGGTTTCCTCACAAAACGGTAGTGTAAACTAGCCAAATGCGTAATTTTATTTTAGGCATTCTTTTTGCTGTTATTGTTGGTGGTCTTTACCTAAGCAACCCTTCAAAAGATGCTTTTTCATTGCAATATGCTGATAAAGTTAATGAGGATGTAGCCAAAGATTTAGGCTTAACCAATGTTGGTGGCCCAATTGGTGATTTCTTAGGGGGGCTTTCGCAAAACGTTATTCAAGAAGCCATAAAAAGCCAAGTTAAAGAGCAAGACTACCTGCTAGCCAGTGTTTTTACTCTGCCAACTTCAGGTGAAGATGTCAGAGTTCTTGGTATTGCTGGGCAATATATACCTTTAAATTAGACAGCACTCAAGCTATGAGCTTAGTTAAGCTTATAGCTTGAGTTAACTTGTACTATTAGGCGTACCAGTTGTCTTCGTCTAAAGTATCCCAATTATACGGATTAATGCGTTTAGGCTTACGTTTAGATTTAGGTGCTAAACGACGCTCTTGCATCACTTGACCATCTTCGAATTGTTTCTTTTGCTTTTCTTTTGTTTTTTTAGAATTGTCTTTTGTATTTTGCATAACTTTCTCTAAGATGTTGAATTTGAGATCTTTATTTTAGCATAAATTCCCTATTAAGAAAGGCTTTTTTTACATGAAATACACACTTTCATGTGTACTTGTAACCTTTCTACGAGTTGTTGTCCTATCAAACAATTGTGTGACTTAGGGGAGTAGAAAGAGACGTATCTCAAAGGTGGGGGAGTTTATCGTGAAAACGCCCTTGTATACAGCTTTTAAACCCTTAAGGGCTTTAGAAACTCGAGTGTTATGCTTCTTTTATGTTTACTGCTGTTTGTTTGGATTTGGATGGTACTTTGTTGGCTTCTCGCCCTGATTTCAAAGAGACTATTCTGGCTCACTTTACACGTCTTTTAGCTATTCCTGTTGAAAAGCAACTTGCTTTTGAGTCTGAACTGCTGAGCATTTTACCTAAAGAGCATGTCGAAACATCTGCCGATGCTATTCGTCTTGCTTTAACGAGAGTTAACCTAGATGCGCCTGACAATGTAGAGGTTGTTTGCCAGCAAGTGAACCGTTACTATGCAGACACAACCCGAGTCATGACTGGTGTTATTGAATTACTCGAGTTTCTAACTAGCAAAAACATTCCTTTGGCACTTATTTCAAATGGGCCTGCTGATATGCAAGTTGCTGCTTTTAAAGCAGCTAAGCTCGAGTCTTTTTTTAAGACTGTTCTTATTTCGGGTGCTGTGGGTTTGCGTAAGCCAGATGCTAGGCTGTTTCGTTTGGCTTGTCAAAACTTAAGTAGTGAAGTTGAGAATACTTTGATGATTGGTGATAATCCTGTGGCGGATATTCAGGCTGCTTTAGGGGCTGGCTTGCAAGCTGTTCAAATGGGTACGCGAGAAGGTACGCCCGAGGGTGTTAAATGTGTTCATGATATTCCTGAGTTGCATAGGCATTTGCAAGGCATCTTTAATTGATTGCAAAACAGCTTTTCGTAGCTTTATTCTTTATATACTTAGCCTTATGTTTACAGTTATTCCTTGCGTTGATATTCAAAATGGTAAAGCAGTTAGGCTTTTTGAGGGCGATCCTAAGAAGGAAACTATTTATTTTGATAGTCCTTTAGAAGCAGCAAAACACTGGGTTAGTTTGGGTGCGAAGCACCTTCATTTGGTAGATTTAGATGCCGCTATTGGCACGGGTGATAACATCAGCATTATTAGAGAGATTGCTGAAACGCTTGATGTCAAACTCGAGCTTGGTGGGGGTATTCGTTCTTTTGAGACTGCTAAAAAGTGGTTGGATATTATTGATTATGTGGTTTTGGGAACGATTGCCATTAAGCAACCCGAAGTGGTTGAGCAGCTTGTTAAAGAGCTTGGTACTCAAAAAGTTGTGGTTTCTATAGATGCTAAAGATGGCCTTGTGGCAGTTAAAGGCTGGGCTGAGTTAAGTGAAGTAAGAGCTGTTGATTTGGCAGCAAGGGCGATTAATCAGGGGGTTACGCAAGTCATTTATACTGATATTTCTCGTGATGGCACTATGTTGGGTGTTAATGCTGAATCTGTGCAAGAAATGCGTGATGCTTTTCCGCATACGCTCATTGCGGGTGGAGGTGTTGCTACGAATAAAGATTTGCAGCTTTACAGTGATTTAGGGCTTCAAGGCGCTATTGTTGGTCGTGCTCTTTATGAGGGTAGCGTCAGCTTTCCACCTGACTTAAAAATGCCTTCTTAATCTTGAAATAATATGGATTTTGACAGTAGCAATTTAAAGACGAGCTGCCTTGAGAAACAGTGGGGCGCTTAGTGGTTAATACTCGAGTTGTTTTCTGACAATAGTCTTTGATTAAACACTTATTACAGAAGGCTTATTCTGGTCATTTTGTAACTTATTAGGTTTATATTTTCGCTTATGGTGTGAAACCCTTGTCTTCTAGTCTAGTTATAATCAAACAGTAAGTACTCTTGGTTATATAAAGCTCATAAGCTTCTGCAGGCTACCCACGGAGTATTTATATGCCTTTGAGCGTCGTGAAATCTTATTGGTATGGCTGAACATAAAATATTTCTATCTGATTCAGGTGATTACCTTATCTGTGAAGTAAGTGGCACAATTAATGAAAAGAATGCTGCAGCAATTTTTGTAGAGCTAGGTCAGGCAATCAAAGGGCACAACACTAATTTAGTTTTTCAAGATGCTAGTAAAGCGCCGCTTTCTCTTAAGCCTTTTTCAGCTCATCATCTAGCAAATAGATATGCAAAATCAGCTGATATTCCTGCTAATCTTCGTGGGGCTTTACTTGTCGATAAAAATGATGCATCTCATAATTTTCTTGTGACGGTCTTAAAAAATTCGTCTTACCAAGTCGAGATTTTTACAGATAAAGATTTAGCTATTAAATGGCTCGAAAAGTGACTAGATAATACTATTTCCGTTTACTTTATTAATAAAGTAAACGCGATCTTGGAGTTCCGATAACATCCGATTCATGGATCGTCGAAACAATACCAAGTCTGATTGGGACGTAATCAACTCTGTAAGAGTTTATGAAGTACCTTTTCGGACTTGGTATAAACCCAAAAAGTAACTAATGAAGCTAATGTCTTGGGCTCTTTTTATTTATCTTTTAACCACAGCTTGTTTATGTTTTAACCACAGCAAAGCATCTAAACGATTACTAAAAAATTTTAGATTATCTTTTGTAAAAGGCGTTCTTTCAACAAGGTCTTTTGTAATTAGGGTTGTCGCTTTATTATAACTAACAATGCCACAAGCATTAATACCTTTTATATAACCAATCTTTTCTTGTGCTTCAAAACTAAAAGAATAGGCATTTAGTTTGTTTATAAGTAAACCAAATGGTTGCCTTAAATGGCTAAGCAAGAACGCTTCGTAGGCATCTACTACGCCTGCGTCCATTTCTAAGTTAGCCTTTATAATAACTTCGGCAATATCTTCTTCTAATAGCTCAATACGGCCAAAGGGTAGCTTGTGCGTGCTCATAGTGCACTCCTCTAATGCGCTCCTCTCAAGTTTGACCATAGCATTAAAGCAACACAAAAGGTATTTTAAATTACATTTACAACACATCCTATAGCCCTCCTGTTGAGGCTTAACAACAGCTACCTACAATGCAAAAAAATAATATCTGCAAAAAACCCCACCTCATCGTTAAAATAGCTAGGTTACTCTATAGACATGAAACCCCTCACCATCCTTTTACTAGCATTTAGCTTTGCTTTTGTAGCTGCACAAACACCCAACCCACCAGTTTTTATAGACACAGTATGGGGCCCTTATGACACGCTTGAAGAAGTTCAAGAACTCGCAGGGCATCGCTTTGAAATTTGGCGTAACAGCAACAATGAGTTTTACATGGGAATGGCCTTAAGAAGCATAAGCCCCTCAGGAGAAGTAATCGAAATTGAAGAAGCCGTGATTAGCCTTGTCAGAAGCGAAGGCGATGATTTAAACCAAAATGGCATTCCTGACCTAATGATAGAAATGTATTCAGGCGGAGCACACTGCTGTTTTACAAGCAGCCTCATTGACCTATCTGACCCAGCCAATATGGTTTTTGAGCAAGCTTTTAGCGAGTGCCCAGCTAGCCCAGTTGATCTAGATGGCGACGGGATTGCTGAATTTACCAGTTGTGATGACATTTGGGCTTACGCTTACTGCTCTTATGCTGAGTCACCCCTACCCTCTGTCGTTTGGAGGTGGAACGGCGACTATTACGAAATTGCAAACAGCGAGTTTCCTCAACTTTACGACAATGACATTACATGGGCATTTACTTACTTTTTAGAGTTGCAAGCCGAACAAGTTGACTGGACACCCACGCCCGAATGTTCAGCTTTAGCCCTAACTCTGCCTTACTTATATATGGGAAAAGAAGACTTAGCCTACCAAGCCCTCAAACTCTCCTACACCCCTAACGAAATATATGACGACGCTATAGTTGCCAGCTTTGACAGTGTTGAGGATTTCTGGCAAAGCATTCTACAAACCTATAACTCGAGTGCTTTAAGAACACCTTAAGCAAAGAACTAAGCAGGCTTCATTTAGCTCTGCGCTTAGTCTAACGCTATGCTTCGCAAAGCTTATATACTAGCTTCATGCCTGAACTCCCTGAAGTCGAAACTGTTCGTCGCGAATTAGAGCCTTGGCTGAGCAATCGTGACATCCTAACAGCACGCCGTGTTGATGCCCCTGCTGGCCCCAAATACGCTAACTTAGAACACGCAGCTGGTCAGCGCATAAAAGCAGTAAATCGACGTGGCAAATTTCTACTTTTACCGCTAAGTGAAGGCGATGAGCTCATTATTCATTTAGGTATGACCGGCATTATAAGCCCAAAAAAACCCGAAAAACACCTAAGGGTAAAACTCGAGCTTTCGGGTAGCAAAAACCCAAATTTGTACTTTCAGGATGTAAGACGCTTTGGTCGTTTTTTACTTGTTAAGCAAGGTGAATACAGAGACTTACCAACCCTGCATGCCATGGGACCTGAACCTTTAAGTGACGCGTTTAATGCAGCTCAATTTACAAAGGCTTTGGCTAAGTCAAGTACGGCAGTTAAAACTTATTTACTCAGTCAAAAACCTGTTTCGGGTGTCGGTAATATATACGCCGATGAAGCTTTGTGGGCAGCTAAGATTCATCCTTTAACACCTGCCAACAAAGTACCTAAGCGCCAAATTCCTTTGCTGGTAGACATGATTAAAGATATTCTTGAGGCGAGTATTAAGGCGCAAGGCACAACGCTTAATGATTACCGTACGGTTAATGGTGAAGTAGGTGCTTATATTAATGAGCTTAACGCCTACGGGCATCAAGAAGAGCCTTGTCCACGTTGTGGAACAGCTTTATCTAAAATAGTTGTGGCTGCACGCGGAACACATTTTTGCTCAAAATGCCAAAAATTAAAGACTTAAACACAAGACTAGCTTAATCATTCTTGTGTAGCACTTTGCAAATAGAATCCGAACCTGATACCTTTATGGTGTGACGTTTCAAACCAACATTGAGCTTCGTTTCAGTGAAATGAAAAACTCATCTTACGCAGATTACGCTGAGCAAGCCAGAGCAGCCTTTTTTGAGCATCTTGCTATTGCCGAAAATACCCTGCGTATAGCCCGCATAGCCTTAGACTTTAAAAAGTACACCCGCTACCAAGATAAGGTGCGAGTAGAAACCAAAGTAGAGCAATTAGGTCGCAGCAGCATAACCCTGCAGCACATTATTTACTCTAACGAAGACATAGGTGCCATAGGCAACACCGTTGTAGTCTACATGAACGACCAAAACGAACCGCAGCACCTAAGCTTTGATATAAGAAACAAACTCGAGCCTTACTTATAGTAATTTCTGACTAGGCTTATTAAGCCTTATGCGCTCTCCCCTTTT
>CAYGTA010000228.1:0-7715 GCA_964352605.1 uncultured bacterium
GAAACAATACCAAGTCCGATTGGAACGAAGTAAACGCTAAGAGAGTTTACGAACTGTATTTTCGGACTTGCTATAAGAACAAAATTAAGCTAAGAACTTTCTCTAGTTTGAACATCTTGAAGCCATAGCGTAATAGCGTAATGCGGTAGATATTCTTCCTCTAAAAAAGCAATAACTTTATCAGCAAGCTCACTCGTCAAAAGAAACTCGAGCCTGACGTTGTGTACTTCCCATTCTTGGCGCCTTATGCCTTTTTGGCCTTCACCATGCACATCCCAAGCGGTGTAGCCGGTTACGCCTTGGCGTTTTAGGTCGCGTATCAGTTTGTCTTCAACCATGCCTTCTGAGATTAGGGTTAAGAGCTTCATGGCCTGTAGTTTGCTTTTAGGTTTTGTCATTAGCCTCCTCCTGCAATCATGCTGGCTACAGAAAAGTAGAGGGGTACACCAACTGTAATATTAAAAGGAAACGTAACCCCTAGAGAGGCGGTTAAGTAAATACCGGGGTTAGCTTGAGGTAAGGCAAGCCTAACTGCGACGGTTGCCACGATGTAACTCGAGCTTGCTGCTAGGGTTGCTAACACCGTCATGCCGCCTGCAGAAAGGCCTGAAAGATAACCAGCAAGTAAGCCTAAAGAGCCATTAACTAAAGGCATAATCAGGCCAAAGCATATAATAAAAAGAGTTGTTTTGCCTTTGAGTTCACCAAGTCTTGCTGCTGTGACCATGCCCATTTCGAGTAAGAAGAGCATGAGGACGCCGTTAAAGGGGTCAACAAAGAAGGGTTCAACTTTACTAAAGCCTTGTTGCCCGCCCAGAAAACCAATAATCATGCCAGCTAAAAGCAAAAAGATACTTTTGCCTGTAAAGATAGTTCGTATGGTTTGACCCCAGTCATTTTTTGTTCTTAAGCCAACTTGCGCCATGATTAAAGCAACCAAAATGCTAGGTAACTCGAGTAGAGCAAGAATGGCGGTCATGAAGCCTTCGACAGGCACGCCAAGGTGATTCATTAAGGTATTAGCAACCACAAACGTTACAACTGAAACAGAGCCGTAGTGCGCTGCTAGTGCGGCACTGTCAGCGACACTTAAGCGCCCTATGTAGCGTGCTACAGGGTAGCTTATTAAAGGAATAGCTGCACCTAGACTCAGGCTAGCAAGTGCAGGCTTCCAGAAGGCAGCAAGGGTAGTTTCGGAAAGCTGAACGCCGCCTTTTAAACCAATGGCGAGCAAAATATAAATAGATAAAGCAGTGTAGAGTGCTTCAGGAAATCTAAGATCACTGCGTAACAGAGTGGCTGCTAAGCCTGCAACAAAAGCAAGCACCACAGGTGAAAAAAGATTTAAGCGGATAATTTCTAAAAGATCAATGTCCATCTTAAATTAAACGCTTCTGGGGTTTAGGGTTAAGCTCTTTGGCTAAACTCGAGCTTTCAGTTTCGTAGTGGTCTTTAAGTTCGTCTAAGTCGGTTTCCCATAAGACTAAACCTTTAATGTAGGCAGCTCGAGCTAGAACGTGAGTGCCTATGGGGGCAGTTAAAAGTAAAAAGACAATGATGAGTAGGGCTTCTACAAAGACGCGCAAGTCTGCAAAGAATATGGCTACGGCAAGTACGATAAAGCCTACGCCTAGGGTGCCTGCTTTGGTGGCGGCGTGCATGCGCATGAATAGGTCTGGCATGCGTAAAATGCCTAGGGCTGCTATGAGTGAAAAGGCGCTTCCTAGTAAAATGAGGATGCCTGCTAAGATGCTTAGTAGTTCAGACATTGTTATCCTTTGGGGTGCTGTCTTGTCGTTCTATATAGCGGGCGAATGCTACGGTGCTTAGAAAGGCTAAGAGTGCGAAGGCTATATTGGCATCTAAATAGACGGTTTCTTGCCGTGCGATAGCAAAAAGGGCAATGAAGGCAATGACAAGTGCTGACATGAGGTCTAAAGCGACAATGCGGTCAGCTAAGGTTTGCCCAATAACAAGGCGAATAAAGGCAAAGATTAATGAAATGGCTATTGAGACAAAGCCTATGGTAATGCAAACAGCTAAAAATGCGGGTATCTCTGTCATGTGACGACCTCCTTTATACGCTTTTCAAAGTCTTCTTTAATACTACGTTTTAAAGCTTCAGGATCAGAAGCATACATGGCGTGTACAAATAGGGTTTTCTTGTCTTCGGAGATATCTAGACTAAGGGTACCTGGGGTTAAAGATACAAGGTTGGCGAGTAGCGTAATCTGAATGTCTTTTTCTAAATCTATGGGTACAGCAATAATGGCGGGCTTCATGCTGTGCTTGGGTGTTAAGACGTCATAAGCAACTCGTAAGCTTGAGAGTAAGAGTTCTTCTAAGAAAAATAAGGTTAGGTTGACGGTTTTGCTTAGTTTTCTTATGTAGTAGGGTTCACCAAGTGCGCGGCTGCCTATAGCTAGCACGATTAGGCCAATGATAAAGCCGATGCTTAGGTTGAGCGCGGTGAAGCTACCTGTTGTTGCGGACCATAGCAAGGCGAGTAAAACATTTAGAAAGAGTATGTTCATTGTGTTTGTCCTAAGATTTGACCAAGTACGGAGCTTATGTAGCCTTGGCTATCTAAAAGCTGGCTTGCAGCGAGTTGAGAACTTGTGTAGAGCACTTGGGGCCATAAGCCTATTAGCATAATGAGAATGGCTAGACCGATGGTGCTTGCGTAGAGAGGCGTTAAGTTAGCTGCCTTTCCTTTTTTGGTTTTTTTCTTGACTGCTTTTTCATGAGGGGAAGGTTTCCAAAAGGCAGCTTGCCATATTTTGGTCATTGAAAAGAGCGTTAAGACACTTACAATTAAACTTACGGCTACTGCCAGATAAGCTTCAGCTTCTAAGCCGGCTCTTATAACCAGTAGTTTTGCCCAGAAGCCTGATAGCGGAGGAATGCCGGCCAGTGAAAAGGCTGACAGGGCAAAGGTGATAGCTAAGACAGGCTTGTCTTGATACAAGCCGCCTAGTTCAGAAAGCTCAAAAGAGCCACCTTCTTTTTCGATAATGCCTGACAGTAAAATTAGATTTGTTTTGGCCAGAATGTTATGCACAAGATAAAAAACGGTGGCAGTTAAACCTAAAGGTGTAAATAAAGCTAAACCCAAAAGAATATAGCCAATTTGACTCACAATATGAAAATTTAAAAGCTTTCTAATGTCAGTCTGAGCAACTGCACCTAAAACCCCTATAAGCATAGTCAGCATAGCTAGCCACAGTAAAAGGCTGTGAGTGTAAGCAAGATCTTGAGTAAACAAAAGCGTAAAGGCACGAATAAGCGCGTACAAGCCAACCTTACTAAGCATGGCTGCAAAAATGGCTGAAATGGCAACGGGTGGCGTGTGATAAGAGCTAGGTAACCAGAAAAAGAGGGGAAAAATAGCTGCCTTAATGCCAAATGCAACTAAGAAAAGCATGGCAATAGTCGTGACAAGCCCAGCCGGTAAGTCACTTAGCTGCACGGCAATATCTGCCATATTAAGCGCACCCGTTAGGCCATACAAGATACCAATAGCAGTTAAAAATAAGAGTGAAGAAAACAGATTAATAAGAACATAATGCACGCCACCCTTAAGTTGCGCTTTGCTGCCACCCAAAGTCAAAAGTGTAAACGATGAAATAAGCAGCACTTCAAACCAGACGTACAAATTAAACAAATCCCCAGTTAAAAAAGCGCCACTAATACCCGCTAGCAGTACCTGATAAAGAGGATGATAACCCAAAGACTCGAGTTCTTCTGGAATGTTTTGGGTTGCGTATATGGATACCGTGAAGCCCATGATGCCTGTAATTAAAACCATAATGGCACTAAGTTGATCGCCGACAAGGCTTATGCCAAAAGGGGCTTGCCAGTCTCCCATTTGGGCAACCAGAATGCCGTTTTGCGTTACATGATTCAGCAGGGCAATGCTGCTTAGTAAGACAGCAAAACTCGTTAATATGCTGAATCTGCGCTGCCATTTGTTGTGCTTTTTAAAGGCAAGCAAAATACCTGCACTGGCTAAGGGAATAAGAATGGGTAGAACAAGTAACCAAGTCATAGCGTTACTTTCTGTGCCTTAGCGGCGTTATTAGGGTTAGGCATGCTTGCTTTTTTGCTAAGAGTAGGTGCTAGTTCATCATCGGTAAGCTCAGATAGCTCATCACTATCTATGGTGCCAAGCTGCTCGTAGCTACGTAAAATTAAAGCTAAGGTAAACACTGTTAAGCCAAAACTAATGACAATAGCAGTCAAAACAAGGGCTTGGGGTAAAGCGTTAGCAACATCGCTAAGAGGTGCATACTGACCTTCAGGTACTAAGGGGGGCGCAGTTCTAGCAATACGACCAGCTGTCACAATCAGCAAATTAACGCCATTACTCAGCAAAATAAGGCCAAAAATAAATCTAAGTAAATTACGCTCGAGTATGAGGTAAAGACCGCATGCTATGAGTAAACCAATGAGTAGTGCAAAAGCTGTTTCCATGGCTTAAGCTTCCTCAAAAGAAAAAATCATCATGAGTGTAATACCAACTACTACAAGGTAAACACCTAGATCAAAAAGTAAAGGTGTACCTAGTTTTAAGCCCCCTGCAAGATCTAGCGTGAGCCATTGACCAGCCAAAAAACTATCAGCTGTAAAAAGAGCAAATAAGCCACTTGTAAGGGAAGTGAGTAAACCTGCACCAATAAGCTGCTGAGGGCTTACCCTAAGAATGTACCTTGCAGCTTCAACACCATAGGCAATGCCGTAAAGGGCAAAAGCAGCAGCAGCTACCAGCCCACCAATAAAGCCACCCCCTGGCATGTTGTGGCCCCTAAGAAGCAAAAAGACAGACTCTAACAAAAGGAGTGCCAGCATAAGGCGTGTACCTGTACGTAAAATAACGGAATTCATTTTTGCTCCTTTTTAGCACGACGCAAAAGACCCATGACACCAAGCGCAGCTACTGAAAGCACAACAATTTCCCCTAAGGTATCAATAGCTCGAAAGTCAACTAAAATAACATTTACAATGTTGCGCCCAAAGCCACTGGGTACACTCTCAGCCTCAAAAAACTCACTCAGACTAGGGTTAAATTCTGTGTTTAAAACAATCAGTAAAAGACTCGTTATAAGTATGCCAGCTGCAAGCGAAACAACAGCATTTACACGGTTAAATGATCTTTGTTTGGGTAATTCAGGCAAACGAATCATGACCAAAACCACAATAATGACCAGTAAGGTCTCAACAACCAATTGCGTAATAGCAAGATCAGGCGCCGAAAACAAAACAAAACAAAGCGCAACCGAAAAGCCAAGCACACCAAGTGCCACAACCCCAACAAGTTTTGAACGTGCCAAAACCGTTGTAACAGCAGACACCGCGCACAACAACAGAACAAAAACCTCATAAAACGTTAAATCAAAAGAAAGCTCGAGTCTTGGAAAGCCTGTCTTGTTTAGGAGCGTGAAGCTTACCAGTGCAACTGTGAATGTCAGCATGATGAGTAGGTGTCTACTTAAGCTATGACCTTGAATAGCTTTTGTCACGTTTTTAGCAAGTAGCGGTAAGGTCTTTATGAAATTGGCGTAAGCTTTGGCAGGGCCTATATCTAAGCTCGGTGAAATACGCTCGAGTAACGCAAAAATGCGAGGCCATAAAGCATAGAGTATTAAGCCTAATAGGACAGTTAAGATGCTTAAACCTAAAGCGGGCGTGAAGCTAGAGGGGAAAAGGTAAAGGTTAAAGTCGTAAGTTTCGCCAAGGACTGCGGCAACTGCTGGTAGTTTGGTGAGTTCAATAATTTCTGGAAATAAGGCAAAAATAAGACCAATTATAGATAGGCTAATGGGGCCTAAATATAAACTAAGTGCAGCCCCTTTAAGCTCTTGAGGTGCTTTTACTGTTTTGCCTAAGAAAGGTTTAAGGGAAACAAGTATGGCAACAACGAACATGGCTGAGTTAGCAATTAAGGCTGAAATAAGTAAAAATGGGGTGCCTAGAAAAGCTTCATAAGCTAGCTCTTTACCAATAAAGCCTAGTTTTGGGGGTAAGCCTGCTAAAGATAAAGCTGCGAGTGCTATGCCCACAAAACTCATAGGCATGACACGCCCTAAACCTGCAAGTTGCCGAATATCTCTTGTACCTGTTTGATAATCTATAGTGCCTGCGCCCATAAAGAGGGCTGCTTTGTAAAGAGAATGAGCTAGTAAAAAAACCATGGCTGCTTTAACTGCGGTCTTGTCACCAATTGCCAAAAGCATGGTGAGCATACCAAGCGCAACAAGAGTTGAGTAGGCTAATAACTTTTTTAAGTCAGTTTGCTTTAAAGCTAAAATAGCTGCAGTCAAAACGGTAACTGTACCTGCAATCGCTAAAATCCAAAACCATAAACTACCGCCACCTAAAGAAACGCTTAAGCGAGCTAGCAGATATATGCCAGCTTTTACCATAGTTGCTGAATGTAAATAAGCTGATACGGGTGTAGGCGCAGCCATAGCATTGGGTAACCAAAAATGAAAAGGAAATTGTGCTGACTTGGTAAGTGCACCCAGTAAAACTAAGATAAGCATAGGTGCAAACAAAGGGCTTGCCTGAATTAAGTCAGCCTGAGCTGCAAGTTCAGAAATCTGATAACTAGCAGCAATATTGCCTAAAAGCAAGAAACCCGCCAGCATGGCTAAGCCACCCGAACCCGTAACCAGTAAAGCCTGTAAAGCAGAGCTTCTAGAGCTTTCATAACTGTGTTTATAAGCAACCAAAAAGTAAGACGTTATACTGGTAAGTTCCCAAAAGACAAATAAAACAATTAAATTGTCCGTTAAAACCAAACCAAGCATGGCTGCCATAAAGCTAAGCAAGATAAAGAAAAACTTACCTAAAGTTTTATCTTCCTTAAGATAGCCCCCAGCATAAATCATGATAAAAGCACCAATAAAACTAATCAGCAAAACAAAAAGTAAGCTAAGCCCATCAAGATAAAAGCTCAGGTTAATACCCAAATCAGGTAGCCAAGCAATACTTTCAGAGCTATACATTTGCTCTCTCATTGCAGGCACAAAGCTGGCATAGTAAAAACTAAGCCCTAAACTAGCTGCACCTAAAAGCCAGCCAAACCCGCCACGAAATAGGCGAACCCCAAGAGGAGCAAGCAAAGCCAAAGCAAAGACCGCTAAAACACTAAGAAACATGACACATCCTTAAAAAACTAGGATTACGCAGAATTAAATTAGAACGTCAACGACGCCCTTAAAAAGTTTAACTTAAGTTGTGAATGATTTACTAATAACCCTTGCTCATAGCCTAACTCGAGTAACTAAACTCGAGTGTTTAAAAAGCAGTTAAGTGCTGTTAGAAGGGTGAACTCAGGTATTAAAATGAATTGTAAACCAAGCTGCAATTGCGCCTAGTCTGGTCAGATAGCATTATGCGTTGTGTTAGTGCATAATTGTAACTGCCTTATTTCCTTATCTTTGCCTACCACGCTTTGTGGTGGCCGCTGGAATATCGTTGATCATTACCGAGATTAAACTAACTAAGACGCTTGTTTTAATTTCCCAGACAGCCAAAAGTAAACCAGAAACTAGTCTTGTTGATATACATAGTTTTTAATTTATCACGTGTTGTGCTGTTTGATTAAAATTGGCAATATCCAATATCATTACTATAATTGTTGTTCAAAGCTTAGTAACTATTTCTTTAAGTACTAGGAGGTAAGAATAAAAATGGAAACAAATAAAAAGATA
>CAYGTA010000229.1:0-1977 GCA_964352605.1 uncultured bacterium
AAAAGCAACTTTGTAGTAAGCAATAGCTTGCTCGTAATTACCTAAATTGCTATAAGTTATGGCAATATTACGAAACAAAATAGCTTTTTCTTCATGTTTTTGGGTTGCAAAGAACTTATCTAGCGCTTCATAACCTAGGTCTTCACACTGTTTTAAAGCTTTTAGTAAGTAACTTACAGCTCGAGCAAAATTGCCTTCTGCAATAAAGGCTTGACCCATTAAGCGAAGTGCTTTTGCTTTTTGTTCTTTAGCACATAGCTGTTCATTGCCTAAAACTTGCTTTAGTATTTTTAGGGCTTTATTAGCCTGATTTAGAGCATTATGACTGTCTGCTAAAGCTAAAAGTAAACTGATTTGTTGACGCTTATTAGTCTTAGGGCAAAGTGCTAAAGCCTGTGTGAGGGCAGCCTGCGCTGCATGATAGTTTTTACCAAGAATCAAGTAGCTTTGCGCCTCAATAACAAGTGCCCTTAGCCTCTCTTGTGTATAGCCAAAGTGCTTTGCTTGTCTGGCAGCTTTATGTGCTAAACTAACTGCTTTTTCAGGGTCTTTATAGCGAAGAGAATGACCTTTATCATTAAGGGCAGAAAGTACCCACATATCGACTAAAGGACTATCTGTAACTGTTTTAAAATCCATCCCTAAAGCCATTTTAAAATTTTATGTCTAGGTTAGGCATATTTCTTTTCACATTAAGCAAATAAAATACTCGTATTATTCTACTTAAACTACGTTATGTCAAAAGGCATTTCGCTAAACTAAGCCTAGCTGCCCTAAGCCTAATGCATTAGCTGTTCAGGCTCACTCGAGCGGGTCTGGCTTAGCTAGGTATTCTGTAGGGTTATTGCGCTTTAACTTAATGCTACGGTTTAGCTAAGCGTTATACACGTTTGATTTATGAATGTTGTGGTTGTTTAATCTAAGAAAGTCAGTAAAGAGGGTTTTTAAGATTGCAGCATGATTAACTCAATTTAGTATTAAAACTAGGGCAAATAACTAGTATTTGGAGGTACAAAAAATGATTTTACTTATTGGTTTAGCCATTCTTGTGTTTGGCGCTGTGCTTATAGTGCAGGGTATTCAGTCAAAACAAGGGTCTTTAAGAAGTCTGGGTGGTGCTGCTGTTGTGGTAGGCGCAGCAATTGCTGTGCTTTCTTCTGCCTTTGTTGTTGTTCCTGCGGGCGCGACGGGTGTTGTCTTTAATGTCTTTGGTGGTGTGCAAGATAGAGAACGTACCGAAGGTTTTAACCTTGTTTTTCCATTCTTGCAAGATGTCACACTGTTTAATGCACGTGAGCAAAGCGTAACCTTTGCAACCGAAACAAATGACGCTATTGCCGCACTATCAAGTGAAGGTCTTGATATTGGGGTAGATAGCACTGTGCGTTTTAAGATTGTACCCACCGAAGCTTCTACTATTTTTAGAGAACTAGGTACAGACTATGTCTCTACCCTAATTCGACCTAAAGTGCGTTCACTTGTACGTGAAGTTGTTGCTGACTTTCCTGCAGCTGACCTTATTAGTAGTCAAAGGACAGCCGCTCAGTTACAAATTAAAGAAAGTCTAGAAGCCCAACTTATCGAAGATAATATTGAGCTACTAGATGTGCTTTTACGTGACATTAATATTCCTGAGAGCATCTCTAATGCCATTGAAGAAAAACAAGCAGCAGAGCAGCAAGTACAAATTGAGGTTAACCGCCGTGAGCAGTCACGCATTTCTGCAGAACGTGCCGTTATTGAAGCCGAAGGTCGCCGTGACTCAGCTATCGCAGAAGCTGAAGGTGAAGCGCAAGCCTTAACTTTACGTGGTGACGCTATTCGTGCAAATCCAGAAATTATTCAGCTTATTGTGGCTGAAAAATTAGCACCAAGTATTCAAACCATTATGCTTCCGTCAGATGGAAACTTTTTACTTGATGTTCGAGGCATAACCAACAACTTAGCGCCAGCACTACCCCCAACGCAATAAAGATA
>CAYGTA010000229.1:2077-7713 GCA_964352605.1 uncultured bacterium
AACGCAATAAAGATATAAGTTAATACATCGAATAAAACGTTAGCGACTGTTCTTAAAGTCGCTAACGTTTTACTAGGTTAACTCCAAAACCCTCAACAATTTCACCAATAACATAAGCACTTTCACCAGCAAACTGCAAAACATCTGCCTCAACATGACTATCTACCACGACCAAAAAGCCAGCACCCATATTAAAAACATGATACATCTCATCCTCATCAATCTTGCCACGCTCCTGAATAAGCTCAAAAATCTTAGGCACAGGCCAACACGCCTTCCTAATATGAGCACCAAGACCCTCAGGTAAAATACGCGGTAGATTCCCCGGAATACCACCCCCCGTAATATGCGCCATGCCCTTAATAAGCCCCGCATCTAAAAGCTTAGTAACAGGATGCAAATAATGCCTATGCGGCGTCAAAAGTTCATCACCAACCGTATGCTCAGCAAAAGACTCACTTAAAAAAGGATCCATCACCTTACGAGCCAAACTAAAACCATTGGTTTGCAAACCACCCGACATAAAAGCAATCACCTTATCGCCAGCCTTAATACTTGCACCCGTAACCACCTTAGCCTTATCAACCAAGCCCACCACCGTGCCTACCAAATCAAACTCATCCTCAACATAAACCCCAGGCATTTCAGCAAGCTCACCACCAATAAGCACCGCCCCCACATCCTTACAAGCCGCCGCCACACTAGACACAATCTCAGCAGATAACACAGGCTCGAGTTTACTGCCTGCTAAGTAATCAAGAAAAAAGAGTGGCTTTGCACCTTGTACCAAAATGTCATTAACACAATGATTCACAATGTCAAACCCAACGGTATTGAAACGCCCCACACTACTTGCTAACTTCGTTTTGGTACCAATACTATCGGTAGAAGAAACCAGCACAGGGGCATTAAGCGTTTGAGCTTGCGTAAAATCATAAAGCCCGCCAAACGCGCCAAGGCCATCTAAAACATGCTCATTGTAAGTACTATGCACCGCATCTTTAATAAGCGAAAGGGTTTTCTCATTGGTTTCAAGCGTAACGCCAGCTTGTTCATAAGCAGAAGACTTCTTAGACATAAGCAATTGTAACGTGACGAAGATAGGAATGAGTAATAAGTAACGAGTGGAAAGTAGAAAGTGGAAAGAATTCTCTAATCTTTCCTTATTTCATTTTTCTGCTTACTTCTAGGCTGTCACTTCAACGCTATGATTAAAGCGTGCCTACTGCCGCTCAAGTTTTATTCCCACTACCGCTACCTGCCTTTAGTTACCTAGTGCCTTTTGACCAAGAGGAACCCAAACTAGGCACTCGAGTGGTTGTGCCGTGGCAGTCAGGTGTGCGTATTGGCATTGTGACTAAGCTCGAGTTGGTATCTGCAACAAAGGCGCTTGAGTTAAAAGAGCTTATTGCTAGCTTAGATGCCGAAGCATTTATTTTAGAAGGACAGTTAGCATTTATTGAGGCTTTGTCTAAAGCAACCGTGTCACCTGCAGGGCAACTGTTATCGACCCTTTTACCTACAGGTTTAACAGAAAATTTACAACATGAATTTAGAGCCATTAAAGGAACCGATCTACAAGAAGACTACGCAGACTGGGCGGAAACAACTAGCCTGAACCCTGCGCAACTAGATTTATTTAGACGCCAAGGGCTCATAAGTGAGCGTGTCAGTATCATTCAAGCTAAAGCTCGAGTGCTTGTGCCTATAAAGCGGCCAGATGATTCGTTTAACAAAAAATCAAAACTAAATCAACTAGCGGCACTCGAGTGGCTTTTTGAGGTTGAGCAGCTGCCTAGTGCGGCTGAGCTGTCACGTCAAGCGGATGTACCTGAGAGTAGTGTGCGTTCGCTTATCAAAAATGGTTTTGCTGCTTATGATGAAGTGATTGCTCCGCCCCCTGCGTTACCTAGCTATCCTCAAAAAGATTTACCTGCGGTGAGTGCTTATGCTACGCAGCAGCATAGAGCTGTTTCTGGTGGTTACAGGGCTGAGCGTTTGGCAGCTTTAATTCCTCTGTTGCAAGAGGATATTCGGAAGCAAAAAAGTACTTTAGTGCTGGTGCCAGAGCAAGTCTTACTAGAAGAAACTGCTTCGTATTTGCAAAGTGTTTTGCCAGTACAAGTTTTATCTGGTGATTTGAATGACGCGCAACGCAAGCGCTTCTGGCAAGAGTTAGAACTGAATGAACCCCTTGTTTTAGTGGGTAGTTACTTAGCTTTACTTGCACCCTTAAGCAGCTTAGGGCGCATAGTGGTGCTAGAAGAAGGCAGCTCGAGCTACAAATTACAGTCAGGTGCGCGTTTGTTTGTGCCTTCTGCTGCTCGTTTACTCGCTGAAACACTTGGAATTGAGCTGCTCATGGCAGATAGCCTGCTGAGCCCTGAAACGCTTAAAACGGTTAAAGAAGATGAACGTTTGCGCTTAGCTTTTCCTGAAAGACGTTTACATGTTGCTGACCTAAGTCAACAAAAAAACTGGCCCTTAAGTAGTGAACTCATTCAACTGCTAAAACAAGTCAAGGACCGTGAGCGTCGTGCAGTCCTACTCGCACCCCGAAGAGGCTTCTCAGCCGCTTTAGGCTGCAATGACTGCGGTTGGCTAGCAGACTGCCCTAACTGCGATTTAAGCTTGCGCTACCACAAACAAACCCAAAAACTCTGGTGCCACCAATGCGGCTACACAAGTCGTTTGCCACTCGAGTGCCCCAACTGCCAAAATTACGATTTGGGCGCTATGCGGGGTGCTGGTACCCAATGGATTGCTAAAGAGGTAAGTAAACACTTAGTAGACTTTCCTGTTTACCGTTACGACGCTGATGAACGTGATGACTTGAGTCCCCTCATGAACGGTGAAGCAGGCGTGGTCATTGCTACCACCGCCATACTCAGGCATCCACCTTTAGCAAGCTTATCTTTAGTTGCCTTAACCCTATTTGACACGTTACTCAGCGTAAGTGACTTTAGAGCTGAAGAAGAAACCTTCAGACTCTGGTTTCAACTAGCCGAGTTAAGTCCCCAAGCACGCCCCCTCACCCTATTGCAAACCTTCCAAAAAGATCACCCCTTACTCGATTTTATAAAATCAAAAGACCCCGAAAAAGCCAGCCAGTTTTTTTTAGAAGGCGTCTTAGAACGCAGAAAACGCTTTAACTACCCACCCTTCACCAGCGTGGCAAAAATACAAATAAGCGCCAAACAAGAACTCAACGCTCAAAGCCAAGCCAAATGGCTCGCAGACGCCCTAAAGCTACACGTCAAACAAAAAGCAGAAGTACTAGGCCCCAACGCAGCACCCATAACCAAACTCAAAGGCCTCTACAGCTACCAACTCTTCGTAAGAGACCTACAAAACGAAGGCTTCGAACAACTCTTAGCACCCGTACAAGCCTACCGAGGAAGCGCTCGAGTGCGTGTGGATGTTGATCCGAGAGATATTGGTAGATTCTTAGACTGAGTGTCTATACTTTACTAAGATGATTTCTAAACCCATTTTAAAAGGCAAGCTGATAACACTTCGCCCTATCACTAAAGCAGATGCCCCAGATATGTTTGCTGCCCTAAGTGACAAAGAAAGCATGCGCTTAACAGGCACACAATCCAGCTACAAGCTAGAGCAAGTTGAAGCGTTCTGTGAACGCATTGCTAACGCAGATGACCGTGTTGATTACGCCATAACACTCAAAGATAACCCTTGTTACATAGGCGAAGTCGTACTTAACAACTTTGATTTTGAGAATCGTTCAGCTAGCTTTCGTATTGCTCTAAGTAATCAAAAAAACTTTGGCAAAGGCTACGGTAGTGAAGCAACTAAGCTCATGCTCAAACATGCATTTGAAACCCTAAACTTGCACCGAGTAGAACTCGAAGTATATGACTTTAACCCACGCGCCAAACACGTTTATGAAAAGCAAGGCTTTACACAAGAAGGCATAAAACGAGATGTACTTCTGTGGGACGGAAAGTACCAAAACGCCATTGTTATGAGCATTTTAGAAGATGAGTACTTTAAGCTAAAGTCCTAATGCTATAGCCTTTTGCATTTAATACCAAGACCGATTATACGCTTACTAAACTCTAAAGAGATTTATAGGCTCCTAAGCGGACTTGGTATTGGTTTCAACGGTCCAAGACCGCGTTTAGTTCTTTAAGGAACTAAACGGAAATGGTGTAAAACGCTCAGCTAGTTTTAAATGCCGAACTAGCTGAGTAAAAACCCATGGGCTAAGTCGATGCTGTGTTAAAGATGAAAACTGCTATAGTTCATATAACAAGATAGGTGCAATACTACATGAATTTACTCTCAAGTAATTTCGCCGCTAACTCTTTAAGTAACTTAGCTGCCACCATAGCCGTAACTCCATTGAGATCCCTTATAGGATTAAGCTCAACAATGTCAGCCCCAACCAAAACAGGGCCTAAACCCTGAATAATACTTAAAACCTCACGTGTACTCAAACCCCCAGGTTCGAAATGCGACACGCCAGGTGCAAAAGCAGGATCAAGCCCATCCAAATCAAGCGAAACATAAAGCGGAGAATCAAACACAGGCATAGCATCAGCATGCCAATCCTTCATCTCAATAACCTCAACCCCAAAACGAGCCGCCTGCTCACGCTGATGATCATTCAAGGTACGAACCCCCACCTGCACCAAACGTTTAAGCAAACCCTCCTCCATAACACGCGCAAAAGGACAAGCATGCGACTCACGATCCCCCTCCAAATCATCATAAAGATCAGCATGCGCATCAATCTGCAAAACCGTCAAAGGTTCAAAAACCTTTGAATAAGCCCGCAAAATAGGCCACGCAAGCGAATGATCCCCACCCAGAGAAAGCAATCTAACACCCCTAGCAAGCACCTCAGACACACGCAAATTAACAAACTCGAGCCAGTCTTCTTTAGAAAAATCAAGATTCCCTAAATCATACAAACGACTCGAGCTAGCCAAATCAAGACCCTGCTCACTAAAGTAATTAGCTGAACCACAATGCAGTTGCTTTCGAATTTCATCTGGTGCTAAAGCAGGCCCCTGAAGAAAAGAAGAATTCTCATCAAAAGGTAAACCCAAAATAGCCACATCATTTGGCTTTAAAGACTCTAACTTAGATTCACTAGGTAAACTCATGACACCTCACAATGACCTATCGTAAACCACAAAAGCCAAAAGCAGTAAAGTCGACAAAAGCTACAGTTCGAAGTGAAAAATCCTTTAAAACGAAGCTTTAATCAAACACTTAGTCACTTTAGTGTGCACAGGGGCTTGACAGCATAGAGGCAAGTCCATATACTATTCAGGCTGTACTGACTAAGTTAGCAGCAAGGGTCGTTAGCTCAGTTGGTAGAGCATCCGGCTTTTAACCGGCAGGTCGTAGGTTCGAGCCCTACACGACCCACCACCCGGCCCCTTCGACTAGCGGTTAGGTCACCACCCTTTCAAGGTGGCGGCACGAGTTCGAATCTCGTAGGGGTCACCATTTTGGGTATTGAAACACCCACCCTTCAAAACGCAGTATTTAGCATCGCTAAATACTGCCGATTGAAGAATTTGGGCGATTAGCTCAGCTGGTAGAGCGTCCGCCTTACACGCGGAATGTCGGGGGTTCGAGTCCCTCATCGCCCACCAATGTTAAAG
>CAYGTA010000230.1:0-7681 GCA_964352605.1 uncultured bacterium
TAAAACCTGACTGATCGAAGTGCACTTTGGTCATTTTGTCAACCTTAGAACAGCTGGGGAGTTTAGCTGTTCTAAGGTCTATTGCTGTAGGCGTAGGGGTTGTTTTAGGGGGTTGTAAGTAAGGCGGTGACTAAGGCTAAACGATCAAGCGTTTCAGCAATACGAATATGCTCGTGTCTAGCGTGCGCGCCAGCACCAGAAGACCCTAAGCCATCTATAGTTGCAATGCCCAATGCAGATGTAAAGTTACCATCTGAACCACCACCTACAATGACTGCCTCTAAATCTATGCTCATGGCATCCATATAGCTTTTAAGTTCTGCAAATAAAGCTTGGTTCTGCTCGGTGTACTCCATAGGGGGCCTATTAATACCGCCTGAAACTTCAACCTTAACCCTACTATCTTGTGGTTTATAAGCATAAATAGCTTTTTCAACTCGAGCTGCTTCAGCTAGCGTACTGGCACGCATATCAATCTCGCAGCTAGCCTCTTCACAAATAACATTAGAAACTGTACCTGCTTTAGCAACCGTAACATTTACGGTGGTACCTTTATCATAATCTGTTAAAGCTTCAGCAAACAACAAGAAATGCGCTAACTCTCGTAACGCACTCGAGCCGTCTTTGGGGTTGTTGCCTGCGTGGGCGCTAATGCCTGTGAATTTAAGCCAGAATCCGCCTATGCCTTTGCGACCTATTTTGAGTGCACCGTCATCTCGGCTGGGTTCTAGTACAAGTACACGGTCGTGTTCTTTAGCTAATGATTCTATGAGTTCTCTTGAGTGAGTACTGCCTTTTTCTTCATCTGAGGTTAAGAGTAGCGTGACAGGGCCTTTTAGGTTTAGGTTTTCTTGTTTGGCTAGCTTTACGGCAAATAGACTTGTTATGATGCCAGCTTTCATATCCATTGTGCCTGGTCCAGAGAAAATGTTTCCTTCTTGCTTTACAGGCATTTGCTGCAAGGTGCCGACTGGCCAAACGGTGTCAAAATGACACATGATGAGTGTTTTGATTGGCCCTGTTGCTGCGTAACGTGCTACTAATTGATCCCCAACTTCTTTTTTAGGTACACGCTCTACCTGCCAGCCTTCATCATTAAGAATATTTGTTAGGTGATCAGCAACACGGTCGTTAGCTGCTTTATCTCCTGTAGGTGATTCTAGCTTAACGAGATCAGTGAGCTGCTTCAAGTAGGCATCTTTTTGGGTTTGGGCTAGTTCTTTTAAATTCATAACACTATCCTAACAAGCCTAAAGCCTATTAGGATAGCGTTTGCACCTTAAGGAGCTACAACAGGCGGAGGTGCCTGCACAACCACAGTGATAGGGGGTGCTAAGAACGTACCAGATGGGGCATTTGTTGCTGATAAAGCATAAGTATAAGTTCCAGCAGCTGGAGGTACATCTGGATAAGCTCGAGCTGTAGCTAAAAGGGTACCCGGTGAAGCAGGAATAGCTGTACCATTTCTGGTAAGTGTATAAGCTGTAACGTTACCCCGAATACCCCAACTAAGATTTACAGGTGCGCCAAGCGCAACTTCATCCGTTGCAGCTTTAAAGTCAGTAATGATGACAGGTTCAACTTTTAGATCAAAACTTAAGTTTTGTGGCGCACCAAAAGCATTGCTAGCGCTTAAGGTATAACGAAAATCACCGGTAGCTGCTGGTGTATTACTAAAAGCGCGAGAGCCTGTTGGAATTGTGGGAGCAGTACCAAAAGGTGGCGTGCGTGAAAGGCTAAAAGTAATAGGTTCAGAACCAGCAACAACCCAAGATAAATCCACCGTTTCACCCAACGCAATCACTGCCTCAGGTGCAGAAAAACTCGTTAAACTAACAGGATTACCCACCTGAACAGTTAAAAGTGAAGGCGCACTCGAGCCAAACGCATTACTTGCAATAAGTTCATAACTGTAAGTAGTTGGTGTGTCAGTAGGACTGTTTAGGGTTCGTGTTATTGTTCTGGCGTCAACAGCTAAAGGAATAGCAGTTGCGTTCTCACTAAGACTAATAGTTGTTAATGTCGTTGTTGCAGGAATTGTCCAATTAAGCGTCACACTCGAGCCTGAAGCTACCGTAGTGTCGCCACCTTCTATTACAAAAGCTGAAATGCTTGGGGCTGGACCTACAAAGACAGTTAGGCTTTCGCTGTTAGTGCCTCCTAGGCCATCAGTAACGGTTAAGGTGTAAGTAGCGGTTTCGCCTGTGACATCGCTAAAAGTATCTGTAAGCAGGGCGCTAGTGGTTAGGGTTGTTGTCGTTGTGCCAGTAGTTTTTGTAAGTACACTGCTTAAAGGTGCTTCGCCTGCTAAGGTCCAGTTAAGGGTCACACTATCTGTTGCCGTTATGTCTGTAACGGTGGGTGTTCCGTCATCTGGGTCATCACTGGCGCTAAAAGAAATAGTTGTGGCGTCACCAATAGAGACTATAGCCACAGCTTCTTCGCTGCTTCCTGAAGTGCTATTTGCAACTAAAGTGTAGGTTGTTGTTTCGCTTGGGTTAACAGCTAAACTGTCAATTAGGCCTTTGTCCGAAATGTCTATAAGGTCAGGAATTTCTTGAGCTTCTGTTTGTGAACTTAGACTTAGACTTACATCGGTATTGCCAAGTGTTCTGACACCCCAAAAAAGTGTTGTGGTTTCGCCAGCAATGATTTTAGCAGGGGTAGCTTCAAAACGATTAACCACAGGCGGAGGAAGATTAAAAATGGCATCAACCGTAACAATGCCAGGGCCAGTTTGGGTTACTCTGCAAAAACGACCATCTGCACCTTCTACAGTTGGGCAACCTTGCCAACCAGCAAAGACTGACTCAGTGGTAGCGTCAGCTATAGCTTCTAAAACAAGGGTATAGCCACTAGCCGGGCCACTTGATGAGCAGTCAGAACCACAGTTGATTTCGCTGCTACTAGGAAGATCTCGAATTACACCTAGACCTGTGCCTGACTTTGTAACAGCAATGGTTGCTTTGGTTCTGACCAGTGCTATTTCAATGGTTGTTGCTGCATTGAGAGTAATTGAGCAGGGAGCTACGCCTGCGCAGCCTTCAAGGTTAGTCCAGCCTGTGAACTCTGAATCTTCAGCAGGAGCTACGCTTAGGGTCACATTTGTGCCTTCTTTAAAGACAAATGAGCAACCTGCACCACCCGTTTCGTAATCACAATTAATACCTGCGGGTGAGCTAGTGATTTGCCCAGCACCCGAAGAGGTTCTGCTAATGCTTAAACGTACATTACCTAAAGGTGGCGTTGCTTGAACGGCATTTGTACTTGTTTGACTTAAATCAGTTGGGTTCTCGCCTTTGCTATTTTTAGCGCTTACTGCGTAGCGAAAGGTCTTGTTAATATCTTCTGTTGCAATGGCATCTCTATGACTTGTAGAGTTGGCAGGTTTTTCTGTTAAGACTGTAAATGCCTGAACTTGCAGGGTTGCAGGGTCAAGCTCTTCACGGTAAATAACAAAGCCTGTTTCGTTATTGCTGTTATCTTTCCAGTTTAAGGTTATTGCATTTGCTTCAGAAACAGCAGTTACTGCAGAAGGTGCTGCTGGCGGTGTTAGTTCATTACCGCTTCCCCCACCGCCACCACAAGCAGCAAGAAAACTTAGAATACAGATGATTAATAGACTGTGCTTAAACTTCAGCATGTGTTGACCTCATTTACGAATTACAGTGTAATTGATTATGTAGTAGCAAGCCAAACTAATGAAGGCATGATGAATAGTATGCCTTCAAAAAGTAAGAGCTTATGTATAACAGCTTAAGCTAACGATAGTCTTAGTTTATGAGTATCCGCGTTGTTCCCACAGCTTATAGCTCGAGCTTTTTGGCTAACATTTTACTAACCATTTCAGGGTTTGCTTTGCCTTTAGAGGCCTTCATAACCTGTCCAAGTAAGGCGTTAATAGCTTTAGGGTTAGCTTTAACACGTTCGACCAAATCAGCATTTTCTTGAATGGCTTGGTCTACAATAGCCTCAATGGCAGCTTCATCTGTGACTTGACTTAAGCCTTTAGCTTTAACCAGGTCTTCAGGGTTTTTACCTTGCATAACATCAGCTAAAAGGTCTTTGGCTATTTTTCCAGAAATGGTTTTATTATCTATTAAGCCAAGAAGTTTAGTTAGTAAGGCAGGGCTAAGGGCGGTGTCTGTCAGCTGTTTTGCCTCGGCATTTAAGTAGCCTGTAACATCACCGTTAAGCCAATTAGCTAGCGTTTGAGCATCCCCTCTGTAGCTTTCTAAGCTGGCATCAAAAAACTGAGCAAGGTCGTTATCAAAAGCTAAAATAAGTGCGTCAGCTTCACGTACTCCAGCGTCAAGATAGCGTTTTAGTTTAGCATCAGGTAATTCGGGGGTTTTTTCGATTATTTTGCTAATCCACTCTTGACTAATGTTCATAGGTGGCAAGTCAGGTTCAGGGAAATAACGATAATCAGCAGCTTCTTCTTTGGTACGCATGAGATAGGTCTTTTGCCCACCATCATCCCAACCCATCGTAGCTTGCGTTATGCTGCCACCTTCTTCCAAGATACGGCTTTGACGTTTTATTTCAAACTCTAAAGAACGCGCAACGCTCTTAAATGAATTTAGGTTTTTTACTTCAACCTTAGTGCCAAATGGCTCGTTAGCAAGCCTTACACTGACATTAACATCTGCCCGCATTTTGCCTTCTTCAGGGTTAGCATCACTCACCCCTAAAGCTTGAGCAATGGCACGAATTTTTTGCAAGAATTCACGAGCATGCTCAGGTGTACGAATGTCAGGCTCAGTGACCATTTCAATTAAAGGTGCACCCGCACGGTTCAAATCAACCAAACTATAATTCGCGTAACTAGGGTGAACGCTGCGACCTGCATCATTTTCAACATGACAACGCGTTATACCAATGCGTGTACCATCACTCAAATCAACATAACCATGCTCACCTACAGGCTTATCAAACTGACTAATTTGATAATTGTAAGGCGAATCAGGATAATAGTAGTTCTTACGGTGAAACTGTGTAACATCAGGCACTTCGCAATGAAGTGCCAAACTAAACATAATCGCTTTCTCAATTGCCTCACGATTAATCGTAGGTAAACTACCCGGCAAACCCAGACACACAGGGCAGGTACTCGTATTTGCAGTTTGCCCAAAAGAATCTGCAAGGCAAGCACAAAACATCTTCGATTTTGTTTTCATGGCAAGGTGAACTTCTAAACCAATAACGGGCTCATACATAAATACCTAGTGTAACAAGTAATAAAGAAAAAATTGGAAAACAAGATAAGCTGTAAACTCAATAATGTCTACAAATCGCCTGAAGTGGGTTAACTAGAACCCATCTTCAAATGTATTCTTCAAAATTAAAATAGGTTCGATTGTATTCCCTAGACAGGCCTTTAACCAAGAACCTTCCTAAACAAAAAGTGTAGTGGTTATCAAGTCAAGTCTTTAATTAAGTAAATCTCTAAACTCGAGTTCTTCTGCTGCGAGTACGTAGGCGGTGGTGGGTAGCTTGCTGGTTTTTTGCATGAGTTTTGTGTAGGCTTCTTGGAAGTTGCTTACTTTTTCGGGGTTAGGTATGCCTAAGAATACAAGGTCAGCGTTTTGCGATGCGCTTTGTATGAGTTCAAAGGGGTCGCCTTGGTTTACTAAGACGTGTGTGCTTGCTCGAATGCGGGTGGTTCCTATGAGGCTGCTCAGATTGCTTTCGGCTTCTTGAGCGCCACTTTCATCTGGAATGATCATTTTGATGTTAAGTTCAACATCTTGCCAGCTTAAGCTGCTTTGTAGTAGGTAGGCCAGTGTCATCATGAGGCTACCATTACCTTTTAGACCTGACCACCATATGTCAATGCGTTGCTTATTGCCAAAAGCATTTTTGTCATTTTCATCTTTGTTGTTAACAATTACTAGATTGCGTTTTGCATAGTAGATGTTGCTTAGCATTTTGCAGTAGCGTTCTCTTTTCTCAGGGGATTCACTTGTGCCTAGCAGTACGGTGTTAGGTACTAGGCTACCTAAACCATAAAAGGCAACCAGATTTTCGCTGCCTGTGTAACGATCTTGAGATTGTACGACCTTAAAGAGGGCTTGCACTCCGTGCTCTTCTAAGTAATCACGAACTGTTTTGCTTAAACTTGCCTGCCGCTCTGTGGTAAGTGAATCAGGCGGCAAGACAGTAGCTATGGTTAACAGAGCTTTATTGCGACTAATAGTGTTGGCTAAATCAATAAGGTACCAGCGTTTGGTTGGGCTGCCTGATAAGACTAAGAAATGAGGTCGCCAGTTTTTAGCATCTGTTTCTGCACGTAACCGTAATAAGCCCCAGCGTGTTGCAGCCATAATGACACCCTGACGGACATCCCCCCAAGTGGTTTCTAACTCACGACGCTCGAGCCATATATAAATAAGCAAAATGGTGCTAATGGCTACCAGCGTGGCAAGCCAGTTTATAAGGAACATGACAGCTATACAGCCAATTGCGCCTAAGAGTGAAAATACCCAGTGTACCTTGAAGGTGGGTCTAAATGACGGGCTACCTAAGAAGGTTTCTACTGCAGAAACAATATTAACAACCCCGTATGTTGTTAAGAAAAACATACTTAAGATGGGCGCTATGGCGTTTAGGTCACCAAGCAATACGGCGGCTAAAGCTATACCTAGGCTAAGATAAGTACCTAATCGGGGTTCATCTGCCTCGCCATGACCCCGACCAAAGATTTTTAAAAAGCCGGGTAGCACGCCGTCTCTGGCGAGAGCTTGTAGAATGCGCGGGGCACCCAATATGCTACCTAAAGCGCTTGATAAGGTTGCACCCCAAACACCGAGTAAAATAGCGTTTCCCCAAAATGATATGCGTCGCATAATGAGCGGGTCAGCGAGTAAGCTAGCAGTGTCAGCCCGCTGCACAAGTAAAATGGGTATAAGCATATAAATGAGATAGCTCAAGCCAACAGCGCTGAGCGTTCCTATCGGAATGGCTTTTCGTGGGTTTTTCAAATCACCTGACATGTTGACGCCTGCCATAATGCCGGTAACAGCAGGAAAAAACACTGCAAATACAACCCAAAAGCTAGCCTTGGGCTCAGAAACAGCTGCAACTATGGGCGCTTCTAAAGGTTTACCAAAGACAAGAGAAATAAGAGATAAAACAATGGCAGCCATTATGAAATACTGTGCCTTAATGGCGGTTTTGGCAGAGATTAAAGCGAGGGCTGTTACTAAGATGGTAGTTACAAATGCAATGACGCGCTCATCAAAATAAGGCAAAACAGCAGCTAAACTCTCAGCAAAACCAATGGTGTAAAGAGCCACTGAGAGAGCTTGAGCAAAAAATAACGGGATGCCAACCGCGCCACCAGCCTCAATACCTAGTGAGCGGCTAATCATGTAGTAAGCCCCGCCCGCCCTAACGCGTTGATCGGTAGCAATTTGCGATATAGAAAGAGCTGTCAAAAAAGTAATAAGGGTTGATAAGCTAACAATAATGAAGGTTCCCCATAAGCCTGCATTACCCACCACCCAGCCAAACCGTAAGTACATAATGACGCCAAGAATGGTGAGAATAGAGGGGGTAAAAACCCCACCAAACGCACCTAAGCCAGCACCAGAAGAAGCAATAACAGTAGGGTCAGTGTGATCCTTTTGAGGTTTAAAAACATTAAAGCGTTTAAGAGACATTAATTCACCAATACTCA
>CAYGTA010000231.1:0-7677 GCA_964352605.1 uncultured bacterium
TGAACTCTAAAGAGATTTATACGCTCCTAAGCGGACTTGGTATTGCTTTCAACGGTCCAAGACCGCATTAAGTTCTTTATGGAACTAAACGGAAAGGGTATCAGCAAGAATTTCTTAAATAAGATCTCAATGTTCCACGGCTTAACCATTTTCAAAGCGAATCAAATCATAAAAAGCTCAGCGGGTCATGGTAAAACTGTAGAGTTGGGGTTTTGAGAGACGTCAAGATTTTATCAACGCTAAGCTCGAGTAAGGCGATGAGTGGTCAAGCTAGTATAGAAAGCCTAAAGGAATGATATTGATTGCTGTCATAAGCAGACTTAGTAAGCATTCGGTAGGTTATTACTCCCTGCAAGGAGTAATGGCAGCATGACACCTAGTATTAAAGTGACCATCCACAGTGCGGGGGCGGCAGTAATTGGCTTAGCAGCCAAGCTAGTCTGCGTATCTCGCTGGTTTTGTAGTCGTAAGCCAGTATCATTTCGCCAGCTGAGATATTGAAATAGCAATCCTAAACTAGCGCCATAAATCAGATGACCTATTAAGAACGGGTACATACTGGCGGCAAAATCTCCTGACCAATTAACTGGGAGTCCTACTAAGATTGGATAGAGTGTGAGTGAACCAATAAACCACCAAAGCAGGCCGTACACGGCCCCCCAGGCCAAGCCAGAACCATAACTGTAGGCCTCACGCTGAAAAAACAATCCGTAGCTGCTACCAATAATAATGCTAATTATCATATGGACAACGAAACCAGCAAACTCTGACGTAGCACCGGTTAACCCAGCAATAGAAGGGAATGCACCAATGTTAGCTAAAACTACCGTATAAAGTAAGCCTCCAAAGATACCACCAGCTTGTCCCATCCACACGTTGCGTAAGCCCCGTGTACCAATCCCTTCTTTAGCACGGTTCAGCGGGTCAGAGTCAACAAAAAAAATCTGCCAAAGCTTGTTTACTAACGAGTAACATAAACCCATAATCGCTCCATAAAGAAGGTGCGCCACAACAGAGGCAAACGTTGTTTGGACAGTAACGAATGACCAATTTGGGGCTGAAACGTTTATCAAGGGTGCTAAAGTCAGAGGACCAATGATCCACCACAGTAGGCCATAATTCATACCCCAGACCATACTTGGGCCCGCCCCGAGCGCATCTTTAGAAAAGAGTAATCCAAAACTAACCCCAATTATAATACCGATAAAATAATGTAATAACTGCCCGACAACGATTGACTCTGAACGTAATAAGCCAGCAACGAGCGGATAAAATTGCGCCGTCTCAATTCCCCAGATAAATATCCAGCTTCCTAATAGCCCGCCAAGCCCACCAACAAGGGTTGCCCGTATTAGTCGTGGCGCAATCGCTTGTCCTACAGGTATTTTATTTACTGTAGGTTTTGCTGAACTTAGATCACCCAAAGGAAGTACCTTTGGTAACCTTGTAATTAGAAAATAGTAAGTCAAGCCCATCACAGCTCCGTAGGCTGCTAACTGACCTAGTAGGAGTGGAACTGCCTCTTGAACCGCGGTAATCGTCCACTCGAGCTCTTGACCTAATAAGAGTGGGGTTAGTAGCAATGAATTTACTAGCCACAAAAACAAACCATAAGCCTGACCCCAAATCAAACCAGCACCCGCCGTGTCTATCTTTGCACCTACAGCAAAACCAAATACTCCTCCTAATAGAATGTTGAGAGCAAGACTTCCCCAAAACCCGAAAGCTGATGGTACGAGCGCTGCAAAAGTAATACCACCAAGCAGACCAGCCAACAGACCAACCAGAATTTGTTGTACAAATGCTTTTTGCTGAGGCATGATCAATCCTCCTTCTGAGCTTTCATAGTTGTGCGCTCTTGTAAGCGTTGGGCGACATCAGGCCGACTGTAATTAATTGTTTGCACAATATCTGCCGGGAAGAAAATATCCAAAGACCAATCTAAAAACACTCTTATTTGTCTTTCTCGGGTAGGTAGCTTCGAAAGATAAATAGCACGCCACATTAACCAAGCCAAGAAGCCTGAAAAGCGAATGCCAAAGATTTCTGCAACGGCCAATTGATGACCTAAGGCCGCCAAACTACCAAGCATTTTAAAGTTGAAGGTTTTGAGAGGTTTACCCTTAATTGTAGCGGCGATATTATATCCGATCACCTTTCCTTCTCGAAGTGCATGTTGAGCGGTGGGCGGGGCAAAACCACCTGTAGTGAGATCTGGAATTTGAGCACAATCACCAGCCGCCCATACCCCTTGCAATCCTGGTATAGCTAATTCGGTGTTCACTTCAACCCGACCGTTAATCAAAGGAAGACCCAGCATTTCTAGCATTGGGCTAGCTTTGTTACCAGCAGTCCATACCAGTGTTTCTGTAGGGATCGCCTCATTGCTCAGCAAAACTTCACCGTCTTTTGCACCCGTGACTCGTGCACCTAACCTGAACTCGATGCCACGTTGCTCTAGCTTTTCTTGGGCATAGTGACCCAAACCCTCACTGAGTTCAGGTAAGATACGGTCACGCGAGTGTATCAGAACAAAACGAATCTCCTCTCGTGGAATATTGGGATAAAAAGGGCATATTCCTCGTGCAAAATCATTAATACCCCCAATCAATTCCACACCTGCAAATCCACCACCAGCCACCAAAAAAGTCAACATTCTCTGCCGTTTTACGGTCTCTAATTCGCTATCTGCTCGTTCAAACATATCAATAATCTGATTCCGTAGCAGCATCGCATCTTCTAAAGACTTAAAGGTAAAGGCTCTGTTAGCAACCTCTTTATTTCCAAAAAAATTAGGAACCCCACCCACCGCCAAGACCAGATGATCAAATGAGAGTTGCTTAGACGACCGGAAATCAGAGGTAACACGCACAAACCGTTGCTCTAAATCTACCTGATCTACAGATCCTTGAATCACCTGAACTCGGTTAAAGAAACTACGTAACGGCGGACTGATATTCTGCGGATTAACCGCACTTGCCGAGACTTCTGACAGCATTGGTGTATGAAGTAAATGGTTAGTCTGACTTACGAGCCAAATACCAACATGAGGCTGATCAGCCAACTCCCGTTCTAACGTTTCAGCTGCACTCACACCAGCATATCCACCGCCCAGAATTACAACTCGAGTCGTGATTTCGATGGGAGCTTCTGGCTCAGGAGTGTTTAATTGCACTACCCATAAAGTATAGATAAGACCATAAAGCAAACCACTAAGACCACCAAGGAAAAGATAAAAAATCAATTGTGGAAACGCCGTAACGACTGTATCAGATTGCCATTTAGGGCTGTCGCCCATCAATATCGGGTAAATATTTAGAGCCAGAATGACCCACGCGATAACACCGATAGTAAGGCCGACTGGCAGGTACTCAGCTACGCCACCTTTGGGAAAACGAAAAAGCACAGCAAAGCTGGTACTAATCAGAACACCCGTTATTAGAAGCCTAAACGCTCCACCAAGATCACTTACAGTAACCCCGTTCAGCGACGTTGCTGCACTGAGAGAGATTATTATTAATAATAGACTTGAAGTGATCAAACCACTGATGATGCTTATAAGTAAACGTCGCAAGGTATCATTTCTCCTACACTTATTCTAAGCCACCAATGATGAATAATAAACAGACCCCACGGCAAACAGTGGTCTTTTTCGTACCAAAGGTACGAGTTGTAACGTAGGCTTCTTATTATTAAAGCCTACATATCTCTAAGTCTAAGCCGGTGATGTATCAGTAGAAGTGAGTCATTTTGATCTAAGGCAACTCGCTTTTTAGCTTACTATGAAGGCCCTTAAAACGGCATTCTAAAAGTCAATCACTTTGGCTTTTTACGCTGAGGAGATTGGCATGAGTAAAGGCTATACAACTTACAAACTATTTTGGCTTTAGATTTCATGAAGGCTTTAAACCTTATGAATGCTTGCATAAGGAAGTGTTTTAGTGATAGAAATCATATTTACTACTTTTGTGAATTTATTTTGTTGGTGATGTTATTTCTAAGATTTCCTTAGTGGTAGAAAATTCTTACCATTTACTACCATCCAAGGTCTCCGACCTGTGACATCCTAAATCTAGGAGCCCTGAGAAATAGGCTCCTAGACAGGGTTTCTTGGTAGGCGCGGGCAGGATTGAACTGCCGACCTCTACAGTGTCAGTGTAGCGCTCTCCCACTGAGCTACGCGCCTGCGTACTGTGTAACAAATGGAGGCGCCGACCGGATTCGAACCGGTGAATGGAGATTTTGCAGACCTCTGCCTTACCACTTGGCTACGGCGCCGTTTAGCGCCCAAAAGAGTATCATGGTGGCTTCTTAGTGTCAATCAGATTTCTTTACATTTGGCAAATCATTTTAATTTAACTTTGAAAGTCAATTTTCCAAATAGAAAAATACTATTTAAAATTGGCTAATTCTCTTAATATGTAGGCACTCGAGAGTATACCTTGGTAGTAGTTTTCCAAGTCAAACTTTTCATTTGGTGAGTGTATTCTGTCATCTTCTAAGCCAAAACCAACCAGCACAACATCCGCACCTAATATTTGCTGAAAGTCAGTAACGACAGGAATAGTGCCACCTGTGCGTGCAAAAATAGCTTTTTTATTATAGACCCGCTCGAGTGCTTTGGCTGCAAGTTGTACGGCTGGCGAGTTTATCGGTGTGAGTGCGGGTAGGCCTCCATGTAGTTCTTTCACAGTTACGGTTACGCTGCTAGGTGCTATTTGTTTTAGGTAGCTTTCTAGTTTTCTGCTGATCTCTTGGGGTGTTTGGTTGGGTACTATTCTTGAGGATAGTTTTGCGCTGGCTTTGGCTGCTATAACAGTTTTTGCGCCTTCGTCTTGATAGCCACCTTTTATTCCGTTTGCATCTAGTGTGGGTCTAGCCCATAGTCTTTCTAGGGTTGTATAGTTGGGTTCTCCTGTGCTTTCTCTTATGCCTGTTTCCGCTTTGAAGTCTTCTTCACTAAAGGGTGCTTGCTTGTAGGCATCTTTTTCTTCTTGGCTTATGTCAAGCACATTTTCGTAAAAGCCTGTCACAGCTATGCTACCGTCTTCATTATGGAGTTTGGCTATCATGGCTGCGAGTATGTTTATGGGGTTGGGTACGGCGCCTCCGTAGGCACCTGAGTGCAAATCATGACTGGCTGCAGTGACTTCGACTTCTATATAGGCAAGTCCTTTGAGACCATAGGTGATGGTTGCTGTGTTGGCTGCCATCATTGAGCTGTCTGAAATAAGTACAATATCCGCAGCAAAATCATCTTTGCGATCTTTTATGACTTTGGCTAGGTTAGGGCTACCTATTTCTTCTTCACCTTCAATTAAGAATTTTAGGTTAATTCCTAAATTGGTTTTGTTTTTAAATAGTAGGTCGACGCCTTTAATGTGAGCGTAGACTTGACCTTTATCGTCAGAGGCTCCTCTCGCAAAAATCAGGCCATCTTTAAGTGTTGGTTCAAACGGCGGAGTATCCCATAGCTCGAGTGGGTCTGCGGGTTGTACATCGTAGTGCCCATATATGAGTACGGTGGGTAGTTCTTTGTCAAGCTCTAAACTGGCGTACACTGCTGGGTGTTGGGGTGTTTCTATGAGTTCAGTGTTAAAGCCAAGTTGCTCTAGCTTCTTAATTAGAAAGTCTGCTGCTTTTTTTATATCTTGATTGTGTTCTTGAGCTGTTGATACTGAAGGTATTTTTAAAAAGTCAAAGAGTTCTTGTAAGAAGCTTTCTTGATGCTTTTCAAGCTGCTGCCTTAGATCACTCATTTTCTTCTTCTGCGTCTTCTTGTGGCGCGTCTAGGGCTGCTCGGTAGCTTGTTACGGAGCTTTGTAGTTGTCCTTGCAGGTCTACAATGCGACCTTCCATATTATCTTGTAGTTTGTCGAGCTTTTTTCTAAGGCGAATGATTTCTTCGACACCCGCTAAGTTTACACCCAACTCTTGCGTTAATCGCCTGATTTCTTTGAGGTGGTCTACATCTCTTTGTGAATAAAGTCTGGTTTTACCTGCACTTCGACTTGGTTCAATAAGACCTTTTCTTTCATAAAGACGCAGTGTTTGAGGGTGCATATCTACAAGTTCTGCTGCCACACTTATGACATACAGGGGTTTATCTTTTTTTATTTCTTTCTCGTCAGCCATACGTCTCCTTTAACTCGCTAGGCGAATACTTTCTTTTGCCTTTCGCCATAGGCCTTGCCAGACACTATGAACTATAGTGATTACCATGTCAGAACCTGCAAGACCCGCCTTCGGTATGCGAACTTCTTGCTTATCTTTGACGCCTTTAGGAAGTTCAACCTCAATACCTAAAACAGATAGTTTTTTTCCTTGAGATGCTTCTAAAGGTGTTACAGGCAAATCTAAATGTACTTCATTACCCACTAGTTTTACTTGACTAGGCAGCTTAACGGTAAGTTTAACCAGCACATCTCCCGGAGGATTACCCGGCCCGCCAAGACCTTTTAGTCGCAGCTTGGTGCCTTCTTTTACGTTTGCTGGAATGCTTAGGTCAACATTATCTCCAGATTTAAGTACGCCTAAGCCTTGGCAACGAGGGCAAGTTTGACCCTCGACTTCACGAGAGCCTTTACAAGTTCCACAAATACAAGGTCCAGAAATATGAATACGCTTACTCGAGCCTTTTCTTGCTTCTTCTATGCCTATGTTTAATTTAAGTTCTTTGTCTTCACCTGGTAGCAAACCTGATTGACGCATGGCACCTGCCATAACACTAAAAAGCGTATCAAAAATGGCGTTTCCTGTTTTGGGTAGGGTTCCACCTTGGCCTTGCCAATTTATATTTATGTCTGCTTCGTTAAAAATGGTTTGCCAGTCTGTTTGGCTAAAATCTGGTGCAGGGTGGCTGGTTTGTCTGCCGTAGCGGTCAAAGCGTGACCTTTCTTCTGGGTCGCGTAATAATGCATAGGCTTCTGAAATTGATTTGAATTGCTCTTCGGCTTCTTTGTTACCGGCATTGCGATCAGGATGGTATTTGAGGGCAAGTTTTCGGTAAGCAGATTTAATTTCATCTGCTGTTGCTGTTTTGCTTACACCAAGTGTCTGATACGGGTCTTGTAAAACCTGTGGCACATCTTAACTATACATTATTTGAGTCTACCTTTGTAAACTTAGCTTTCCTCTTGAAAATGCTATAATTAGTACTTAAGGAGACTCTTTAGTGGGTCAGGAGAATTTTTTTGGGAGTAATTTAAATGAAGAAAAAAACTTTATTATTGATTGGCGTTCTTATTTTGAGTTTGGTATTTACAGGCTGTCGAAATGAAACTCAGAATCAGATTCGTCTGTCTATTCAAGATTTTACAGCTGGTAGAATGTACATAACCCTTTTCGGTCAGAGTGGCGAAATAATTTACAATGGTATTGTCGATGGTCAAATAACGCGATCTTCAACAACTACAGCTAGCTCTAATCAGCAAGTTACAGGTTCATTCGTTTTTTGGTTTGATGAGGCAGGAAGATATCATCAAACTAATCTTCCCTACTTGCTTACCTCTTATGATAGGTCTACTGAGTAGAAAGTCTAAACCATAAATAAAAAGAACCCAAAAGTGATTTTTGTAGTCATTATTGGGTTCATTTTTTGCTTTAACCGAGGCATTTCAATGTGTCTTATACCAAGTCCGAAAAGGTACTTCATAAACTCTTACAGAGTTGATTACG
>CAYGTA010000232.1:0-7677 GCA_964352605.1 uncultured bacterium
GGTGAGCTAGATGTTTACTTTGATGCTGACTACGAGGCCTTCCAAACAACTTTAGATAACACCCCAACTGCTCGTTCTTGGTATACCGAGTTCCCATGGGCTTATCCAAACGAAGTGAGTACACGCCAATTTGTCTTTAACCAAGAAATTGATGATGGTTTGTATGCAAATAAAGATGTGCGTTGGGCGTTAGCACTAGCCTTAAACATAGTAGAACTTCAAACTGAATACATTGGCGGTGTTGCCAAAGTTACGCCAATGCCAGTTCCCCCTACCGCTTCTTTAAGCGCGCTTTACCATGAGCCCATGGAAGAATGGCTACAAAGCATTCAGATTGATTTAGGCGACGGCGAGATGTACAGTCCCTATGACGCTACTGTACCTGAGCAAATTAACGAATGGGCAGAAGCTCAAGGCTACACTGTACCGGGAACAGCTCGTGATGTTTTTGGTTCTGGCTGGTGGAAATTTGACCCTGAAGCGGCTGAAAAACTACTAGTCAATAGTGGATTTAGCCGTGACAATCGTGGTAACTGGCTAAAACCAGATGGTAGCCCATGGCAGCTCCAAATTATTTCTCCTCCAGACGAAAACGATGCCTTCCGTATGGCCAATGCTGCTGCAGACATGTGGAGCGAATTTGGTATTGACGTTGATTTACAAGGCTCTGAGCGTAACGTGTACGATCAAAATCGCTGGGTAGGTCAATATCAAGTAAGCACGCCGTGGTACAGCTTTGTACAAGCCTCTGGTGATTCATGGCCTGAAAGCCGCGGTTGGCATCCTGATTTTTACGTACCAAATGGTGAAGATTACCGTAGCAAAGGTGGTAGCAACGAAGCCCGTATCAATGACCCAAGAATTGGTGAATTCATTGACGCGATGGCTGCTGTTGACCCGTCAAGCGATGAAAATGTTGAAATTACCCAAGAGTTCTTAAAGTACTTCACTGAAGAAATGTACTTCATTACAACCATTAGCTTTAAAAAGTTCGTAACTTGGGATGAGCGTTACTGGACAGGTTTCCCAACAGCTGAGAATCCTGATTACATGCCGCTTTACTGGTTCCAAGGTGGCAAGTTTGCCTTCCAAAACTTAACATCAGTCGAGTAAGTTAAGCATTCACCAAAAGGATGTGGCTAAGCCACATCCTTTTACTTTAACAACCATATTTTAGATAAAAATATTATTTTATTGCGATACTCAGGAGAAAGCTATGGCACAAACGAAGATGGGTAAAGGCTTGTGAAACTCTTACGAAGCTTTATATTGCCACGTATTGTTCAATATTTGGTGGTTATCTTTATAGGCATAACACTTACCTTTCTAATACCTAGATTGTCACCCATAAATCCTGTTGATAATGCCCTAGGAAGACTTACTGCTTTTCAAACCATGTCACCTGAAGCAACCGTAGCCCTCCGAGAATCCTTAATGGATCTATATGGCCTTGATGGCAATTTGTTTGAGCAGTACATAAGTTTTTGGAAACGTGTTCTCGTATTTGACTTAGGACCTTCTTTTACCGTTTTTCCTACACCCGTTACCAAACTCATTAGCAACAGCATTGGCTGGACCGTAGGCTTACTTAGTTTATCGATTGTATTAGCATGGGTGCTAGGTCTCATTTTAGGAACCCTAGCTGGCTTTTTTCCAAATGCATGGTGGGCCAGAACACTAGAAAATACGCTTATCGTTATCTACCCCATCCCCTACTATATTGTCGCCTTTGTTTTACTTATGGCATTTACTTACTACCTACCCATTTTTCCGCTCGTTGGTGGCTCAAAAGGCGCACCAGGATTTACCTGGAGCTACATAAGCAGCCTGCTCTACTACGGCTTTATGCCAGCACTATCATTAGTCATAGGCGGTGTTGCGTTTCGATTTATTATTTCAAAAGCACTCACCTCAACAGAACGCTCGAGTGATTATGTACGCTTTGCTGAAATGGCAGCTTTACCGAAACACAAAATTTTATTTTCTTATCTTATTCGTAATACTCTGCTACCTCAGGTGACTGATTTAGGTCTTTCGCTTGGGCTTATTTTTGAGGGTGCTCTAATTACTGAGGCTGTGTACGGCTATCCGGGCCTCGGCACCTTGCTTTTGGGGGCTATTAATTCGGCTGACTACAACATCATCATGGGCATTACTCTTTTGTCTATTGTTGGTATTGCAACGGCTTCTTTGATTGTTGATTTAAGTTACCCGTTAATTGATCCAAGGGTTCGCTACAGTTAGGCTAATGATGAAAACTATTTTCGGTTTATTTCGCTACAGTCCATCTTTCCGAATTGGTGCCATTATCTTATTTTTGGTCCTTGTTTTACTTATTCTGTCCTTCTTTTCTCCTTACCCTCCCGATAAACGGCGCGTTGTTCCACGCAATGAACCCCCATCACTCGAGTTTGTCATGGGCACGAATTCCCAAGGACAAGATGTCTTTTGGATGTTAACCTTCGCCATTCGAAATAGTCTTTTGGTCGCTGGTCTTGCTGTTGGTATTGGTAGGGGTATAGGGGTTTTTTTAGGTCTAATCTCTGGTTATCTTGGTGGCACTTGGGACCGCATTTTATCTGGCATTGTCGATAGTTTTATTGTCATTCCTCGGCTGCCGCTCCTCATTTTAATTGCAGCTATGATTAGAGGTCAAATGACTATTGTAGGTCTAGGTATTTTGTTGGGTTTGCTCGATTGGGCATTTCCCTCTAAACGTTACCGCTCTCAAATACTGAGTCTCAAAGAGAGAGATTTTACTCAAACCGCCATCTTTTCTGGCATGCGCACTTTCAAAATTGTGGTTCAAGAACATTTACCTTTCATCATTCCTTTTTTACTGGCAGATATTGTCAGTGGTTTCCTTTTTGCCATTGGCATGGAGGTTACCTTAGCCATTTTTGGACTTGCAGACATGAATTCACAAACCATTGGCACCATGATTTATTGGGGCAATTACTACCAAGCACTCTTAACAAATAAAATTTGGGTTCTGGCCGCCCCTATTGGCGCATCCATTATTGTTGTTGTAGGGTTTTATCTCGTTTCAGTTGGCTTAACCACTTACCTTGACCCACGTACCCGCTTAGCAAGACTTCAGGTGAAAGGCTAGTTATGGCAGAAACCATTGTAACTGCCAAAGGTTTAAAAGCCTACTACATTACAAAATCTTACGGCGTTGAACGCACCGTTCAAGCCGTAGATGATATTTCAGTATCCATAAAAACCGGTGAAGTGTATGGTCTAGCAGGTGAATCTGGTTGCGGCAAATCAACCCTTTTAAAAGTTTTACTAGGAGATTTCCAGCCTCCTTTAACCATTGTAGAAGGTACTGTTACCTACCAATTTGACGATATGAGCAAAGATGCTACAAAGCTAAGCGAACAAGATAAGCGTGACATTCGCTGGAACAAGGTGTCTTACATTCCTCAGGGTTCAATGAATGTGCTTAACCCTGTAAGGCGCATTCAAGATACCTTTCATGATTTTATAACGACGCATAAAGGCACAACAAAACCTGAATCCTTTGAAATGACGCGAACCTACTTGCGCGACTTAGGCTTACCTGAAAAAGTAATGCGTTCTTACCCGCACCAGCTTTCCGGCGGCATGAAACAACGCGTGACTATAGCGCTAGCAACCATACTTTATCCTAAACTCATTTTTGCAGATGAACCTACCACTGCGCTCGATGTGGTTGTGCAACGTGGCGTCATTCAACTCTTAAAAGACATTCAGCAAAAAGAAAACAGCACCATAGTGCTCATAACGCATGACCTTGGGGTTCACGCTAACTTAGCTGACCGAATAGGCATTTTATACGCAGGAAAACTAGTTGAAGAAGGCGAAACGCGAACCATACTCAAAAACCCTCAACACCCTTACACCAAATTCTTAATCAACTCCTTACCAAGTTTTGATGAACGAAATGACAAAGAAGGTATTCCCGGGCGCCCACCAGCACTTGACCACCCACCAAGTGGCTGCCGTTTTCACACTCGCTGCCCCTTAGCTATTGATAAATGCAGCACAGTCGAACCCCAAATGCTCGAGCTTTCGCCTGGTCACCGTGCTGCCTGTCATTTACTCACAGATGAGGTGAACCATGCAGCAGCCTGAAAACCTTTTAGAAGCCACAAATTTAAGTAAAATCTATGAAATACGAAAAGGCTTTTCTAGCAAATCCTTTCACGCAGTTGATAAAGCCAGTTTCAGCCTCGCCACAGATACACCCGAAATCTTTAGCATTGCAGGTGAAAGTGGCAGCGGAAAATCAACCTTAGCCAAAATGGTCTTAGGCATGACAAACTCGAGTATGGGTGACTTGACGTATAAGGGCCGTAGCATTGATAGTTTAACGAATAAAGAAAAACGGGCTTGGTTTTATAGTGAAGTGCAACCTGTCTTTCAAGACCCGTTTGCGGCGTTTAGTCCTTTAAAACGCATTGATCATTATCTTTACGAAACAGCTGAAAACTACAAAATTGTTAAGCGCTCTGAGGCAGATGATTATATAAACTCTGTTTTAAATGAGGTTGGTTTATCCCTTGCAGAAATTATGGGTCGCTACCCTAATGAGCTATCGGGTGGACAAGCTCAGCGTGTGGCTATTGCTCGGGCGCTTATAACGAAACCTTCACTCATTGTGGCCGATGAACCTGTATCTATGCTTGACGCATCACTGCGTATGTCTATTGTTAATATGTTTCGCAAATTAAAAGAAGATAACGGTGTCAGCATCATTTATATAACGCATGATTTAGCAACCGCTTATTACTCAGCTGATCGAATTGCTGTTATGTTACGTGGCTGGATCGTTGAAATGGGTCCTGTGGAAAAAGTGTTGGGTGAACCCCTTCATCCTTATACTCAAAATTTAAAAGACTCAATTCCTCAAGCAGACCCCGACAAAGTATGGGACAAAACAACTAACTTAGCTGATATGGAAGCAGATGAATATACCCGTGAAGGCTGCCGTTTTGCCGGTCGTTGCCCTGTAGTTATGGATAAATGCCATAGCCAAGAGCCTCCAGATTTTCAGCATTCAGGCAGAACCATCAAATGTTTTTTGTATGAATAAGGTTTTACAGTTTGGTTTTGTTGTCTTTGCGAAACTTCAACCAAGAAAAGCTCTTTTAAAAAAAGGATTTTAAGAATGAAAGATATCACCTTTTCAAATCTAAGAAATTAAGGATAGACTAATAGGTTACGTATGAAGCGACCCACTCAGTCAGATGTAGCCAGACTTGCCGGTGTTTCTCGAGCCACAGTGTCTTATGTGCTTAATAACCCAAACGGCAACGTAACCATCTCTACCGAAACCAAACTAAAAGTATTGAAAGTAATAGACGAACTAGGCTACCAACCTGACACTCGAGCGCAGTCTCTTCGCTCTGGTGACAGTAAAACCATTGGCTTACTCATCCCAGATATTCACAATCCGCACTTCTGGCAGACAACTGAAGGGGTTGAAGAGGAAGCTAGGAAATCAGGTTATGACCTTCTTCTCGCTCATAGTAACGCTAACCAAGACTTAGAGGACTATTGCATACAAAGCCTATCAAGGCGAACCATTAGCGGTCTCATTATCATTAAAGCAGCCAACGCTCTCTCCCCTAAAACACGTAAGCAACTTTTACAATCAGGTCGACCTGTTGTTGAGTGTAGCGAAAGTTCTTCTGACTTTGACACCATCATTACGCACTACCGAGATGCAACAAAAGACGCCATGCGTTACTTACTTGAGTTGGGGCATAAACACTTTGCTTTTATTAATGGCGTAGCTGAACTTGTGGTGGGTACTGACAGACTCGAGCCTTATCATAGCGTTTTAAATAATGCAAACATTCCTGAGTCACAGCATAATGTCATTAACTGCGGCATTACACCTGAAGATGCCTACCAAGCTGCTTACAAAATTTTAAGTCAACCAAAACGCCCAACTGCTATTGTTGCCATCAATGATCTTTTGGCCATAGCAGTTTTGCGAGCTGCTGCTGACCTTGACTTGAATGTTCCAAATGACTTGTCGGTTGTAGGCTTTGATGATATTGCGCTAGCTCGCTTTATAACGCCAAGATTAACAACGGTTGTAAGAGAAACAAAAGCTGAGGGGCAGCAAGCCACCAAGTTACTAATTGAGCGCTTAGCAAACCCAAATCTACCTATACGGACTTTGAGCATGCCTGCCAAACTTGTTGTTAGGCAATCAACAGGTCCCGCGCCTTTTTAACTCTTAGAACTACTTCACAAGACCATAGGCTTTTATAGAACCGCCACTGAATACCTAAATGACATTTCGCTAGCAGGTATTAATCAAGCCAACTTACAGTGTGCATATCAAAACCATCTAAACTAGAATAAGACTAAGCTGAATTCTAAATGGCGTAAGACTTTATAATTCCGACCTTGCCGACGTAGTCGAGACAGGTTTGGGGAGTAAGCTCTGACTCACTCAGTTTTATGACACGATCTAATCAGTTTAGTATATGTTAAGGAGATTTACAGATGTCAGACAAAACACCTGAAAATGAAAGCCTTAAAATCAACCATAATCCAGAACTAAATCGATTTGAAGCAAACTTGGCGGAAGGCACAGCTGAACTTGTTTACATGAAAGTAGGCGACACCCTCATCTTTCATCATACAGAAGTACCTGAGGCACTCGAGGGGCAAGGTATCGGCAGTAAACTTGCTAAAGTCGGCCTTGAATATGTCAAAGAAAATAATATATCTGCTGCGGCCCTCTGCCCGTTCGTTAAGGCTTATGTGCAACGGCACCCTGAGTACCAAAGTCTCTTGAAATTAAAAGCTTAAGGAGAAGCATGTCAGAGCCTAAACGCAAAGCTCGAGTTTATAAAGGTGAAGCTATAACGGTTAGTTATGATTCTAGTTTGTGTATGCACGCAGCTGAGTGTGTGAGTAGTGGTTTAAAAAAGGTGTTTAATAAGTCAGCGAGACCTTGGGTTAACCCTAATGGCTCGAGTCCTGAGCGCATTATTGATGTAATTGAGCGCTGCCCTTCAGGTGCTCTAAGCTATGAATTTACCGTTCCTGAAAAAGCTGAAGTTAATAGAGTTACCCCTCAAGCAAATGGCGCTTTGTACTTTAGAGGTGACTTAAAACTCGAGCTTTCAGGTGAAACGGTAAATACTAAGCGGCTGGCCATGTGTCGTTGTGGACACTCAAAAAACAAACCTTACTGTGATTACAGTCATCATGAGGCTGGTTTTAGTGATGAGGGTATTCCAGCAACTCAATTAGCTTCTGAGATTATTGATACTGAGACTACGCTTAGCCTTTCACCGATTAATAACGGTCCTTTGCTTGCAAATGGTGCGTTTGCACTTAGGAGCATGAATAACCAGCATATTTCTTACGGTACAAAAGCAGCCTTTTGTCGTTGCGGTCACTCAAAAAGCAAGCCGTTTTGTGATGGATCTCATGTTGAAGCAGGCTTTGAAGGCTAAATCACACCTTTTATGGGCTCCACGACAAATGTGAGACGTTTGCTTAGGGTGTTTGTTTCAATGATCCAAGGCGTTCCGATATCATCTGATTCTAGGATCACACAATTCAAGGGTCACACGATTCACTGCTTCGCAAATTAATCGTGGCAATGCCGGTAAAAGACCTCCCTAAATCTTAAGGGAGGTCTTTTATACTAAGCTGAATTAT
>CAYGTA010000233.1:0-7674 GCA_964352605.1 uncultured bacterium
GCCATGTTAATGCCGCCCCAACCTTGGTGCTGACCAGCTAAGTGGTTCCAGCCTTCAGGACGACCACCAATAACATGACGAAAAACGCCACCATATTCACCAATGCCATCAACCATAGGACCCGTTAGCATAACCAATGGCTCTGAAGGTAGACGCTCAGCAACTGGCGGTAAAGTACCTGCAGCTACCATTTCGGCTAAAAAGGGTGCTTCGCTGTAGCTATCTAAAGCTTTATAAGTCCAAAGATCATCGCGGCCTAAGAGTTCATACTCAAGACTCGCCATGCTCTGCTCAGGGGGCATTTGCTCTTGTGCTACAACACTGCCGGTAGCTAAAGCCAAAAGGCTAGCACCCGTCATAAATGCAGTAGCTAAGCCCTGCTTAAGGCCGTTCTTTTCGGAACGTATTGTCATCTTTCCTCCTTGTTGCTGCTCTTAGTGAGCAATGAAATAGCTGCTAATTAAACTTTAAGTGTGTCTACTAAAACCAAAGACAGAAGCTAAAGGTTATGACTTTGGCCCTCTTGGCTCACTATCACAAAAGCAATAAAAAGCACAATAACGCTTAAATTAAAATTAACAATTTCAGACCTATACTATACACTCTCTTTTAGCTTGCTGCAACGTAATTCTTTTCACCATTGATTAATAAATTGTGTTTAGACAAGAACGCTAAACAAGCTCGAGTTTTTCCATAGCTTCTTTATAAACTTCGCTCGTTGCTGAGCAATAGCTACCTGACATGTGCCAAGTATGGGCAACTTTGAGTTCCGTGGCATCGTCACCAAGTGGTTTTGGTTTAAGGGCAGTTGAAACTTGCCAATCGAAATGCTGCCCTTCAGGATTGTTTTGAGCATATTTTTTAAGAGCTAAAGGAATAAGACGCAAGCGTCTATCAATCCACTCTGCATCCCAAGGACCTTCATCAAAAATCATTTCAGCTGCCCGAAATTCATAGTAAATTGTGCGCCGTAGAGACTTACCTAAGGTACGTTCAGAGCCATGCAGCACCATTACGTCATGCAAAAGCACATCACCAGGCTCGAGTTCTACATGAATGACTCCCGGTAGTTCCCAGCCATGCTGCACAGCGACATTGCAGGCATCTTGTATTTCTAGTTGTGACTTTGGAACAACACGTAAGGCACCCGCACCTTTTTTAGAGTCATCTAGATATAGGTCAAAGTTAAAGACACGATGCTTTCGAGTATGAACTGCGTCTTGATGCCAAGGTATTGACTCTCCGTCACCTTCTTTTTTAAAAACCATGCTTTCATAGGTAGGTACAAAATTCGGGCCACACAGTGACTCTGCCACAGCTAAAACCTGCGGGCTTCCTAAAAGCTCGAGTGAGACGTTTTCTTGTTTGTTGTGCAGGTAATTTACTCTAAAGAAAACTTCACCATCTGTGCGTTTTGCAAAGGCCAAATCACGACTTAAATCTTCTTCTTGTTCCGTTAAAGGCGTTCCTTCAAGCTGCTTTTGTCGTAAGCTCTCGCCTTGCTTTATCCAAGTGTCCCCTGCAACTTGCAGGCGTGACAACAAATCACCTGTAATCAAATTTTTTAAGACAAGATAACCGTTATCATCAAAAAAACGTACTTGCTTTTCACTCAAGTGAAAACTCGAGCTTGGACTTTTAGGCGCAGGGAGGGGCTGATGATCGACTAGCTTAACAGGCTGGGTGCTTGCTTTTGTCATGGTTGCACTCCTTTTGAATTATTTTGTTCTGTAATCATAAAGCAAGTAAGTCTGAGCTGTCATCTTGGGAGCTGTTATGATTGGTATTAAAATTAGTTTTTGTTAGGATTCATATGAAAACCATTACCCTTGTAGAGCCTTTTCGATTACAGTTATCAGATACTGTTCCCCCTACAGACCTAAAGCCCCATGAGGCGCTTGTTAAAGTTCATAGAGTTGGTATTTGTGGTACGGACTTACATGCTTTTAAGGGTTTACAGAACTTCTTTAGCTTTCCGCGCATCTTAGGGCATGAGTTAGCGGTAGAGGTTTTAAAGGTGGGTAGTGAAGCTAGAACTTATGGCATTTCGGTTGGTGATTTTGCAGCTGTAAATCCTTATTTTTCAGATGGAACTTGTATTGCTTGTAGGCAAGGCAAAAGTAATTGCTGTACCAACATGCAAGTTATTGGCGTTCATAGCGATGGGGGCATGCGTGAGCAAATAGTTATTCCCTTAGCAAATCTTTACAAAGCAAATTTAAATCTTAATCAGCTTGCTCAAGTTGAAATGCTAGCCATAGGTGCGCATGCGGTAAGACGGGCACGCTTAGAAGCCAATGAAAATGTATTGGTAGTGGGCGCAGGGCCAATAGGGTTAGGTACCGCGGCTTTTGCAAGCCTTGCAGCCAAGCAGGTTTTTGTCGTTGATGTGAGTGCTAAGCGTTTAAGCTTTGTTAAGGCGCTAGGCTTTAAAAGCATTGATGCTAAAAGTGATGTTACTGCAAGCTTAAAAGAAGCTTTAGAGGGTGATTTACCCACTGCTGTTTTTGACGCCACAGGAAACGCTAAAGCTATGATGTCATCGGTTAATTACGTAGCTCATGGCGGGCAAATTATTTTTGTTGGTCACACCAAAGATGAGCTTAGTTTTAGTAACCCAAGTCTTCATTCGCGTGAATTAAGCATTCACTGTAGTCGCAACGCAACCCATGAAGATTTTGAAACTGTCATTGAAGCTTTAGAATCTGGCAAAATAGATGTTGAAGCTTGGATTACGCACCGAGCTAGTCCTGAAGAGCTTGTAGAGCAATTTGAAAGCTGGACTAAGCCTGAAACAGGTGTTATTAAAGGTATACTGGAGTTCGCATGAAACTATTTTCTTTAGCAGGTAAAACCGCAGTTATTACGGGCGGCACAGGTGTTTTAGGGGGGGCTATGGCAAAAGGCTTAGCCGAAGCTGGCGCTACCGTAGCCATTTTAGGACGCCGTGAAGCAGTTGCCCATGAAGTAGTTGAGCAGCTTAAACAAGAAGGTCTTAAAGCTCTTGCTCTACCAGCAGATGTTCTTGACAAGGCCAGCTTAACTGAAGCTCGAGCTTCTTTGTTAGCTCAAACCGGTCGTGTTGACATTTTGATTAATGCAGCTGGCGGCAACATGCCTAACGCCACGGTTTTTGGTGACCTTACATTTTTTAATTTAGAGCAAGATGCCTTAACAAACGTCATGAAATTAAACATGAATGGCACGGTCTTGCCGTCTCAAGTATTTGGTGAAAGTATGGCCAAAGCCGGCTCAGGTTCAATCATTAATATTTCATCTATGGCTGCACAAAAACCCTTAACTCGAGTGATTGGTTACGCAGCGGCTAAAGCGGCCATTGATAATTTTACGAAGTGGTTAGCGGTTGATTTGGCCCAAAAGCATGGTGAGGGTTTACGTGTTAATGCTATTGCTCCTGGGTTTTTTGTGGGTGAGCAAAACCGTTCTTTTTTACTTAAAGAAGATGGCAGTTTAACAGCTCGTGGTCAGCAAATTATTGACCACACCCCTATGGCACGCTTTGGTGAATCAGAAGAACTAGTTGGTACAGCCATATGGTTAGCCAGTGAAGCTAGTAAATTTGTAACCGGTGTCGTTGTACCCGTAGATGGTGGCTTTTCTGCCTTCGGAGGCTTATAAATGCCGATAAACGGCAACGGCTACCAAGATAAAACGCTAACTGAAAGTGAAGCTCGAGTGATTTTGAGTGAGGCTTTTGCGAGTAATCATTTTGATGGGCAGCGCATCTTAGTTATTATTCCTGATGGCACAAGGACTGCGCCTGTTGACCTTATGTTTAAGCTGCTGTATGAGCAACTTGGGGCTAGGGTTAAGCGTCTTGATTACTTAATTGCTTTGGGTACGCACCGCGCTATGAGTGATGAAGCTATTGAGAAGCTGCTTGGTGTATCCAAGCAAGAACGACAGACTCGCTTTCCTAAATCAGAGGTTTTTAATCATGCTTGGGATGACCCTAATCAACTGAGCGTAGTGGGTACGCTTTCTAAAGAAGAAATGATTGCTTTGACGGGTGGTCTGGTTAGTCTAGAAACACCTATTAAGCTAAATAAAATGATTTTTGACTATGACCAGTTGATTGTTTGTGGTCCTGTTTTTCCACATGAAGTAGCTGGTTTCTCTGGAGGTGCTAAGTACTTATTTCCAGGTATTGCAGGTCATGAAATTATTGACAGTACGCACTGGTTAGGTGCACTTTCAACCAGTTATGACACCATTGGTGTTAAAGATACAGCTGTAAGGCGGGTACTACATGAGGGTGCAAAATTTGTCACCGACAAGTTGCCTGTTAGTTCTGTAAAAATGGTCATGAAAGGCAAAGCCTTGCACGGGCTTTATTGTGGTGATTTGCTTGAATCATGGGAAGCAGCTTCTGATTTAAGCGCAGAGCTAAACATCATCTATAAACCCAAAGCTTTTAAAAGTGTACTGTCTATGCCACCAGCCATGTACGAAGACCTCTGGACGGCCGCCAAAGCCATGTACAAAACAGAACCCGTTATTGCTGACGGTGGTGAAGTCATTATTTACGCACCTCACTTAAAAGAAGTCAGCATTGTTCATGGGGAAGAAATAAAGGCTGTTGGCTATCATGTGCGAGATTACTTTGTAAAACAGTGGGATAAATTTAAAGACATGCACTGGACCACCCTTGCGCACTCAACCCACGTTAAGGGGAAAGGTGAGTACGACAATGGCATCGAAACACCCCGCATCCAAGTTACCTTAGCCACCCAAATCCCCGAAGATATTTGTAAACTCATTAACCTTGGATACCGTGACCCTAAAACCATAAACCCTGAAAACTGGCGTAACAAAGAAGATGAAGGTTTACTTTTAGTAGAGCGTGCCGGTGAAATGCTTTACCGAGTTAGAGCGTAAAGCATGCAACTTAAAACAGCACATGCTTTTATTATCATGGGAGTATCAGGCTCAGGCAAAAGCACAATCGCAGATCTGCTTGCTAAAGAGTTAAATTGCGAATACTTCGATGCAGATAATTTTCATCCTGAAGCAAATGTCAAAAAAATGTCTCAAGGTATGCCCCTAAACGATACGGACAGACAACCATGGTTAGACCGCCTTCATAAGCTCATCCATGACACGCTAAACAAAGAAAAATCACTAACACTGGCTTGCTCTGCCTTAAAACAAAGTTACCGTGACACTTTAAAAGGCAATCTCGACAAGGTAATTTTTGTACATTTAGATGGAAGCTTTGAGCTTATTAACAGTCGCATGCAAGCCAGAGCAGGGCATTTTATGAAAGCAGAAATGCTAAAAAGTCAATTTGAAACGCTAGAAACACCAAAAAACGCAATCACTGTGTCAATAGCCCAACCAGTAGAAAAAATAGTAGCGCGTATTATTGAAACACTAGAAGCTGATCAGCAGCTCAGCTAGTCAGACTCTCAGCTTTCAGGACTCAAACCCCTGAAACAAAAAGCTTACCAGTATGCAAAAGGAGTAAAGATGTCAGAAGCAAACGCAGATATAGGCCTCATCGGACTTGCCGTTATGGGGCAAAACCTTGTCATGAACATGAATGACAACGGCTACACCGTAAGCGTCTACAACCGAACCACCAAAGTCATGACCGACTTTATAGAAAGCACCGCCAAAAACAGCAAAGTACAAGGCTTCGCAGAACTAAAAGACTTCGTTCAAAGTCTCAAACGCCCCCGCCGCATCATGCTCATGGTCAAAGCAGGCGCAGCTGTAGATAAAGTCATAGCAGGACTCGAGCCTTTTTTAGAAGAGGGTGACATTATTATTGATGGGGGTAACTCTAACTTTCCTGATTCTATTCGCCGTACCCAAGAGCTAAAAGAAAAAGGCTTACGCTTTATTGGTACAGGTGTTTCTGGTGGTGAAGAAGGCGCACGTCATGGCCCTAGCATTATGCCGGGTGGGCATCCTGAAGCGTGGCCTTTTGTCAAAGATATTCTGCAAGATATCTCCGCTAAAGTTGATGCTGTGCCTTGTTGTGACTGGGTGGGTGAAGATGGTGCTGGTCACTTTGTCAAAATGGTGCATAACGGTATTGAGTATGGTGACATGCAGCTTATTGCCGAGGCGTATCATCTTATGAAAGATGTTTTAGGCATGAACGCAGATGAAATGGGTGCTAAGTTTTCTGAGTGGAATAAAGGTAAACTTGACTCTTACCTTATTGAAATTAGTGCTGATATTTTTACTGAAAAAGATGAAGATGGCGAACCCATTTTAGAAAAAATCCTTGATACCGCGGGTCAAAAAGGCACAGGTAAATGGACAGCTGTTAATGCACTTACTGAAGGCATCCCCTTAACCTTAATTTCAGAAGCTGTTTTTGCTCGCTTTTTATCTGCCCTTAAAGATGAGAGGGTGGCTGCCTCAAGCATTCTTCAAGGCCCAGATAATAAGGTCTCTATAGACAAAGAAGCATTTTTAAAAGACTTAGAAGATGCGCTTTATGGTGCAAAAATAACCAGCTACGCACAAGGTTACATGCTCTTTAGAGCCGCTGCTGAAGAGTACAACTGGAACTTAAATTATGCAGGCATAGCGCAAATGTGGCGTGGTGGCTGCATAATTCGTAGTCGCTTTTTAAATGATATTATGGAAGCCTACCAAGCTGACCCTGACTTACAAAATCTACTTTTAGCCCCCTTCTTTACCAAAGCAATTCATGACAGCCAAGCAGCGTGGCGCAGAGTTATAAGTAAAGCCGTTGAGCTTGGCATACCAACCCCTGCCATGAGTGCAGCTTTAAATTTTTATGATGGCTACCGTTTAGAACGTGTACCCGCCAACATGATTCAAGCCCAAAGAGATTACTTTGGCGCGCACACTTATGAACGCATAGACAAGCCACGCGGTGAGTTCTTTCATACCAACTGGACAGGCACAGGCGGCAATGTGACTTCAAGGTCCTATAACGCTTAACTAAAAACTGAGACGTTTTTGCGACGCCCCGAATTACATACTAGGTCTTAACAACGAAGAGAACTGTTAAGACCTAGTTAAGACCTCTCTTCTAAGCTAACCCTTGAAAAGAGGCAAACTATGGGCTGGATCCTGCTACTAAGCGGCATAACAATTAATCTAACGGGTGTACTAAGCATAAGATACGCTCAACATGTAAACCAATCTCACTACAGCTTTATTGGCTACCTTGCTTACTTTATGGGCTTCGTAATTATCAGCCTTTCATTCAAATATCTAGACATGAGCTTAGCTTACGCCACATGGTCAGGCGTGGGAAGTTTACTTATATTAGCCTTCGGTATTTTCTTTTTTAAAGAAAGTCTCAGCATACCTAAACTCATTTTTTTTAGCTTAATCATGATTGGCGTCATCGGTATAAACCTAACAACTTAAACTCGAGCTTTGCATGCTGAGGCTTTAGTTTTAGTATTTCTAAGCTAAACCTAATGACGTTCGCTTAGTAGGTTTCAATGACCCAAGTAGATTCCAACATCATTCGACTTCAAAGATATTCCGATAAGATCCGTTTCAAAGCATTACGATAAGATCCGTTTCAAAGTCCCAAGATTCACTGTTTCGTAGTTAAATCGTGGAAACGCTAGAGCATTCAGTAGCTCTTGTTAGCTAGCTGGTACTAAGCTGAATTATAAATGTCGCACTGCTTTATAATTCCGACCTTGCCGACGT
>CAYGTA010000234.1:0-7669 GCA_964352605.1 uncultured bacterium
TTAAGTTTGACGCAAGTACCCTTACGGCAACCGTGATAAAAGAAGATGCTAATTATGAAGGCATTAGGCTTAAACTTGTAGCCTATTTGGGAAAAACTCGAGCTCACCTACAGATTGATGTTGGTTTTGGGGATGCTCTTTATCCAGCAGCCGAAACCATAGAGTATCCAACTTTGCTTGAGCTTGAAGCATTAAGTCAGCCAAAACTATTGGCATACAATTTAGAAACAGTTATCGCCGAAAAACTTCATGCAATGACAATATTGGGTACAAGCAATTCGAGACTCAAAGACTTCTATGACATTTGGCTTATGAGTCAAGAACAGAATTATGAAGCAACAATCTTATTTGAAACAATAAACAGAACCTTTGAAAGGCGAGGCAACAAACTAGAAGAAAGCAACTTTCTATTTGCTGAAGCATTCGTGATGAATGAAAAGATGTCATTACGTTGGGAGCAATTTAAAGCTAAAAACCCTCTAGGGAATCCTAGTTCTTTTGAAGGGATTATGATTGAAATAAGAGCTTTTTTGGAACCACTGCTTGTTTATCAGACTAAAGGTGTATGGCATCCTCAAGAGGGTAAATGGTTCGTTTAGGGAAATCAAACGCTTGCTTTGCTTTAAGCCTGTGTTATTATTCCCTACTATTTCCCTACTAGGACTTTTGCAGACTTGGTTTGACTTTAATAGGTGAGTTTTAGGGATACTCGATAAACACTGGGATTTAGACTAACTCGGATAGACTTTTTGGAACTTAAAAAGAACTACGGATCAGAAGGCCAGGGGTTCGAATCCTCTCGGGTGCACCAAAAGAAAAGCTGTCACAGACAGTAAAACACCTCGAAGTGAATATTCACTTCGAGGTGTTTTTTGCTATTCCCTACTGTATTCTCTACTAGCGCAATTTGCGTATTTGTATTATTCGTCATCATCATCGCCTAGGAGTTCGTTTATGCTCATGCCACTTTGCTCCATTCTTGATTTAAACGCATGAGTATAGATTTTTAGGTGGTGTTAATGTCGGAGTGGCCTAGTCTTGCCGATACAGTGGCGACATCCATGCCATAGGCAATCCAGAGTGAAGCAGCAGTGTGCCTTAAATCATGCAAGCGTATTTAGGGTATACCTACTTCATTGGCTAGTTTTTTGAAGGGTTCTACGATTCTGTTTTTAGTAGCTGCAGTTCCTAAGCGGCTTGTGAAGATAAGGTCATGGTCTTGCCAGCGTCCGTTGTGGTCATGTTTGTCTTTGTTTTGGGCTTCTTTGCGTTTGTTGAGTTAACATATGACGTCATCGGGTATAGGTAGGTAGCGGTCTCCTTTTCTGGTTTTGGGTCGACCAAATACAGGAGTGCTTGCGTCATTTGAGATGCTTCTTTGTATGTGGAGGGTGCTTCCGTTTATATCTGACCATCTAACATAAGTCAATAACAAACCCTTTTGAATACTTTTGAGTTTAACAAGTTCTCTTAAAACCCAAGCTCATCTACCGTTACAGTAAGAGGGAAATCTTTAGCTATAACCTCAATACAGTTACCTGAAGCAAAACGCTCCCTTGCAGCCGCATAATCTGCAAAAGCATCCTGCATCCTCTTTTTAGCTTTAGCTGCTTTCTTTTGTTTCCCTTTAATCAATACCTGTCCGAAGTATTGTAATGTTAATACTTAAACGCTTAAGCCTCTTTTTAGTCATGATTGCCAGTGCCCAACACACTCTAGTTTAAAAAAGGTAAGCTTGCAACTTGAATTATGTTGACATTAGGAGTTTTTTTTGCCTGCTTGGCTGCCTTGAGTTTTGGTCTTACGGATGCAACTGCGAGACGAGGTGTTCTTAGTGGTTCACCTTTTGATGCTTTACTTATTTCTATTCCTGTGGGGGTTGTTCTTTTTTTTCTGGCTTCTCTTGCAACAGGGCAACTCTTTAGACTTTCAGAACTTTCATTAACCGCGATTGTCTTACTTAGTGCTTCAGGGGTCATTCATTTTATTTGGGGTCGTTACTGGAACTATCGTACCTTACAGCTTTTGGGTTCTAATCTGAGTGCCCCTATTCAACAGCTTGGCTTTATTATTACGCTTGCTTTAGCCGTTGTGGTTTTGCAAGAAAATGTAAGCATAGGCAAAGTCATAGGGATTACTCTGGTTCTTCTGGGCCCCCTTTTGGTTATTAAGGAAGCCTTTAACACGCAACCTCAGAATCTTAGTTTCAAACCTAAATTTGCTCAGGGCTATCTGGCGGGCTTTCTTTCAGCTCTTGGATTTGGTAGCTCACCTATTCTTATTCGTATGGCACTTCAAGAAGCTCCTTTGGGTGTTGTAGGTGGGCTTATTGCTTATCTTTCAGCTTTTGTTTTTTTAGCACTATTCTTAGTTATTCGAGGTCAACTCTTCTCGAGCTTTAAGAACCTGAACAGAGAAGCCACACTTTGGTTTAGCTATGCAGGTGTAAGTGTTGGTTTTTCGCAACTCTTTCGCTTTGTTGCGTTTGGTTTTGCTCCAGTGGTAATTGTTTCTTCCTTAGTGCGCATGTCTCTTATTTTTCGCATTCTTTTTAGTACGCTTTTTAACCGTAAATATGAAGTGTTAAGTTGGCTCCTGATTATTGGTATTGCTATTTCTTTTCTTGGAGGACTGGTACTCGTTTTCTCAAACTAGTAGCATTTTAATGATTTATCTGCGAAGTAATGAATCGTGTGATTCCACGAATGCTTGCACGATCAAACCATTCGTGCGACCACTGAATCTAGACTATCTGAATTTTAGGGGAGTTAAAACAAATCAACTCAGTCGCTGCTACAATGTTTCTTGGAACTGCAAAATATATTTAGATTAAGCGCTTAAGTGAAAAGATACTTCCTACTTTTTCCTTCTGAAGGTCTTTTTCATAGGGTATTATTACTCCTTGAAGTTGGTTTTAAATTTAATGGCTGCAGTGCCTGTGCCTATTTTGTTCTTTTCAATACAACGCTGGAAGGTTAAAGCTTTAAGTTCAGGTGCTGTGAAATCATAAAAAGTATCCGTTTTGAGGTGTAGGTTTAAATCTTTTATAAACTTAATGAGTATTAAAGGATTACAAATTAGGAGTTAGCTATGAAAAAGAAAACCAAATTAAGTATTCAGGGTAAGCAATTTTTTATTAATAGCCAGATTACTTATAAAGGCGTAACTTGGAAAGGTAACCGTGTTGAAGGCCTACTTCTAAACACTCGTATGGTGCAAGGCACCTTTGATGACTTAAACCCCGACACTAGACATCAATGGGCTTATAAAGATACAGGCAAGTGGGACGCTGATCGAAACACTCAGGAATTTATAGAGGCTATGCCAAGTTGGAAAGAGCATGGTGTTCTAGCTTTCACGGTTAACCTGCAAGGTGGCAGCCCTTATGGTTACTCTAAATCCCAACCTTGGATTAACTCTGCTATAGAACCCGATGGTAGCTTGCGGGAGGATTATCTGGCTCGTTTAAAGCGTATTTTAGATCGTGCAGATGAGCTTGGTATGGTGGTGATTTTAGGTATCTTTTATTTTGGTCAAGAAAAAGTTTTGACTGGTGAAGATGCCATTAAAGAAGCCGTTGAGAACACCACTCAATGGGTTTTAGATGAGGGCTACGAGAATGTCATTATAGAAATTAACAATGAGTGTAATGTTCATTATAAGCAAGCGCTGTTAATGCCTGAGGGTATTCATGAGCTTATCTTGCTAGCAAAAGCCCAGAATAAAGAGGGTCGACGTTTGCTAGTGGGTACAAGTTATGGTGGTGGCACAGTACCTAAACCAAACGTTGTGAAAGCCAGCGACTTCTTACTTATTCATGGTAATGGCGTTTCAGACCCTAATCGGATTCGTGAAATGGTCCGGCAGTCGCGGCAGGTAGAGGGCTACAGAGCTATGCCTATTTTATTTAATGAAGATGATCACTTTGACTTTGATAAAGAAGAAAATAATTTCGTGGCTGCTGTTAGCGAGTATGCATCTTGGGGTTATTTTGATTATCGTATGGAAGATGAAGGATTTGACGAAGGTTATCAAAGTGTGCCTGTTAACTGGGGCATTAGCTCAAAGCGCAAACGTGGCTTTTTTGACCTGGCCAAACGCATTACTCAGGGAGACTAAGCTATGAAGCGTCTTCGTGGCGCAGTTATTGGTACAGGTTTCTTTGCAAACATACAAATGCCTGCATGGCTTCATATTTCCGAAGCGAGCATTGTTGCCGTTTGTGACATTGACGAAGCAAAAGCTCGAGCTTTTGCTGAGAGCTATAAAATTCCAAAGGTCTATACCAGTGTTGATGATTTACTTGAAAAGGAAGAACTCGAGTTTGTTGATCTTGTTACGCGACCTGATTCTCATTTGCTGCTGGTTGAGAAAGCCGCGGCCAAGGGTCTGGCAATTTTGTGTCAGAAGCCTTTGGCTCCGACCTTTGAAAAAGCTCAGGAAATAGTGCGTATAACTAAAAAAGCCAAGGTTCCTTTTATGGTGAATGAGAATTGGCGTTGGCAAGCTTGGTACAGGGAAATGAAAATGATTGTTGATAGTGGCACGCTAGGAAAGCTGTTTCATGCGTCGGTGCATATGCGCACAGGGGATGGTCGTGGCGTAAACCCTTATAGTCATCAACCTTATTTTAAAGATTACCCTCGTATGTTGATCTTTGAAACGGGTGTGCATTTTATTGACACCCTGCGAATGTTTTTGGGTGAAGTTACGGATGTTTACGCGGTTCATAAACAAATTAATCCTATGATTAGCGGTGAAGATTTTTCTTTGATAACCCTAAGTTTTGAAAATGGTGCTACCGCTGTTATAGATGCTAATCGGTACAGCGAGCCAAAAGTAAAAAGTGAAGCCTTTGCTAGGGTAAGTTTAGAAGGCTTAAAAGGCGAACTTATGTTGACAAGGAAACTCAACTTACATGTTCAACTCAATACTGGTGATGCTTATGAACATTTTTTTGAGAACCCTGGAGGGTATAAGGGAAAAAGCTGCCAAGCAACCCAACGGCATTTTATAAACTCACTCATAAACAAAACAGTTTTTGAAACAAATGGAGATGATTACTTGCGTACACTGGCTGTGGTTGAAGCCATCTACAAATCGGCAGAAAGCAAGAAAGCCGTTAAACCCCACTACGAAGAGGTAAGCGCATGAAAACAAAAGTTTCGTTTATTGGCTTAGGTGCTATGGGTTTACCTATGGCAACTTCACTCGTGAAAGCGAATTATAACGTCACAGCATTCGACCTAAACCCTAATAGCTTAAAGCGGTTCCAAACAGTTGGGGGTCTGACTGCAGATTCAGCTTTTGAAGCAGCTACAGATGCAGATGTTTTAATACTAATGGTTCTTAATGCTGAGCAAATAGATAGCGTTTTGTTTGAACAAAAACTAATCACTACTTTAGCAAGCAATGCCATCATTATTGTTTGTAGTACGGTAGCTCCAACTTACGTTCAGGACTTAGTCAAAAAACTAAGTGTTTCCGCGCATCAGCTTATTGATGCGCCTGTCAGCGGAGGTGTACTGGGGGCAGAGCAGCAGTCTTTAAGCATAATGGCATCAGGGCCTAAAGATGCCTTTGAAAAAGTAGCGGAGATCTTAAAGACTATGGGTAAGAACACTCACTATTTAAGTGAAGAGAATAGTCACGGTAGCGCTATGAAAATGATTAACCAGCTGTTAGCGGGTGTACACATAGCTGCTGCAGCTGAAGCACTGAATCTTGCACAAGTCTATGGCTTAGATACCCAAACCGTGCAAGACATAATTAAGGTAAGTGCAGGGCATTCATGGATGTTTGCTGATCGTGGTGCACGCATCTTAGAAGAAAATCCAGAGGTTAAAAGTAGTATTAACATCTGGCTAAAAGATTTAGCTATTGTCAATGAAGTAGCTGAAAGCTTAAATGTGGCTTCCCCCTTAAGTAAAACTGCATTAAGTCTCTTTACAAGAGCTGCTGAGCAAGGTTACGGGCAAGAGGATGATTCTCAAGTTATTAAAGTGCTAAAGAAAAGTTAAAGAAAAGAGTGTTTAAGTTATGACTTTTGACTTACCAAAACCCTGGTCTGAAGATTTGCGTCCTGTCATTGCTGAAAAAGTTAAAGCATCTAGAACGAAGCTTGTTGTTTTAGATGATGACCCGACAGGTACACAAACAGTGCATGACATTCCTGTTTACACAAGCTGGGATAGTGACGTTTTAGAGCAAGCCTTAAGCGAAAAGGGCAATATTTTTTATATCCTCACGAATAGTCGTAGCTTGATCAAAGAAGATGCTGAACAGTTAGCTAAAACTATAGGACAAAATCTTCAGGCGGCTTCAGTCAAAACAAAGCAAGCTTTTACCGTGATTAGTCGTAGTGATTCAACCTTAAGAGGGCATTACCCTGCTGAGGTTGACGCGCTTGCTGAAGGTTTAGGTTTGGCTATTGATGCGCACATAATCATTCCTGCCTTTTTTGAAGGTGGTAGAGAAACCATTAATGATATTCATTACGTTCATCAGGAAGGAACGTACACACCAGCAAACGAAACAGCCTTTGCTCAGGATGCCGTATTTGCCTATAAAAACGCAAACCTAAAAAAATGGGTAGCAGAAAAAACAGCTAACGCCATTACTGAAAAAGAAGTACTATCTATAAGCCTTGAAGACTTGCGGCTTGGTGGACCCGACCTTGTAAGCAAGAAACTACTCGAGTCTAAGCATAGAGCTATCATTGTAAATGCCACTTGTTACCGTGACTTAGAAGTGTTTAGCCTAGGATTACTCGAGTCTGAAGCACAAGGAAAACGCTACTTATACCGAACGGCTGCGTCTTTTGTTGTAAGCAGAGCAGGTATTAAAAAACGAGATTTACTAACAGCCAAAGAATTTAATTTAGCGGGTCAAACTGGTGCACTAGTCGTAGTTGGTTCACATGTGCCTCTTTCAAGTCAGCAACTCGAGCATCTTTTAAGTCATTCAACTATTGAGGCTATCGAATTGAATGCTGCTGAGCTGCTAACTAGTGATGCAAATACTATTATTCAAAAAACTATTACAAGGGTTAATGAATTACTCGAACTGGGCAAAGATGTTGTTATTTATACCAGTCGAGAGCTGATTAAACGTCAAGATGATCAGCAGAACTTAAGTATTGGGGCAAAGATATCAGCAAGTTTAGTAGAGGTTTTGCAGGGGTTAACGGTACGTCCAAAATTCCTGATTGCCAAAGGTGGTATTACTTCATCAGACTTGGCAACAAAAGGTTTAGCTGTTAAAAAAGCGATTGTTCAAGGACAAGTATTGCCGGGTGTACCCGTCTGGCAGTTGGGTGATGAGGCTAAGTTCCCGCATTTAGATTATATTGTCTTCCCTGGTAATGTAGGTTCAGAGGATTCCTTAACGGCAATCCTGAATCTTTTGAAACCTTAAGAAAACGTGTTCTACTTGCTTGATCAACACGACCTTCGGGAGAACCACTAATAAAGATCAAGTCCACTCGGACATGCACTCTTGTGGGTTTTATACCAAGTCCGATCATACGCTTACTAAACGCTAAAGAGATTTATACGCTCCTAAGCGGACTTGGTATTGGTTTCAACGGTCCAAGACCGCGTTTAGTTCTTTAAGGAACTAAACGGAAACGGTATTGTGATTAGATATAGTTCTAAAGAAATTGAGTAAT
>CAYGTA010000235.1:0-5473 GCA_964352605.1 uncultured bacterium
GAACAATGGGCACAAATTTACAAATTTGTGCCCATTTATTTAAAAGGTCTGCTTAGTTGTTTTTGAGAGACTCGAGCTTATTTAGAGCATCTGCTTTTAAAGATTCTATGTCTTCGGTAATAATGACTAACTCATCTTTAGAACCGCGTGTCATGGCATTTTCGAGGTCTAACTCGAGTGATTTTAAGTAACTTCTTAAGAATTCGCCTTGTTCTTTGCCGACATAAATAGCGTAGTCGTTAAAGAGGTTGTCTAGATCAGCAACACTATGCGTCTTTTTGACTAGGTTTTTTTGTTGCTTTTGCATACATTACCTATTTCTAATATTATAAGCTTTCAGCTGAGTTCGGGAAAGAAAAAAAGGGGTAAAAAGGGTTCGTGCTTCCGCTGCCAAAAGCCACAACTTTTACCCCTGCTATAGTATTTCCTGTTTGTTGGCATTATGTAAGATGCAAAAAGACTGCTTACTTGGTCTTTTTATACTAGAGCGTTAATTCTGATTTTAAAGGGTTGCTTAGTATGCCAATTCTAAGCATGTATCACAGTAGCGCAGAAGGGTATTTACTTTGTCTTTTTAGCAGTTTTTTTGCGGCTGCTTCGTTTGCTGCCATGGTCAGGCCAAACACCATCTGCAACCAGATGTAACCATTGAGATAAATAATAGCCTGCCAAAGCGCCAAGTGCAAGCTCTTGCCAGTTATTAATAATGGGTGCACGAATGCTAATTTCATAGCCAAAGTAAGGTGCTAAATAGGTAACACCGTAACTTAGAGCTAAGCCAACAATCGCCATATAAATAAGTCTTGTTAAAGGCCCTACCACCCACGTATGAGATAAACCCCGATGGTTAAACATAATGCCATAAGGAACCCATAACCAGCCTAGTAAGCCCCAGTGTTTTTTGGCGCGCACATGATTCTCTGCTAAATCAAGATCAGGCGTAACCAAAAAACTACCTGCCAAGTAACTAATACCAAACAAGCTTACAGTTTGGGGTGTTAATATTCGTGCTGCTTCTTCACTTAGGCCTTGTGACTGAGCGTAGGCATAACCGGCAGCTAAGCCTCCAAAGAAGGTTAAATTAATAGCCTCATGTGTTTGACCGTCAGGCATGAGATGATTGTAACAAAATACATAAAAAAAGATATGCGAGATACTTCAATTAAGCAAGATACTCAAATTAATAAAGTGAAGCTAGCTTAAGACAATAAGACCCTAAAGAAAACTATACAAGCTCGAGTTTGGTTTCTAACCATTTATCTAGCTTAGTTTTTAGTACTTCGACCATGACGGGTTTACTCAAATAATCATCCATACCTGCTTCAATACAAAGCTCCCGATCACCCTTCATAGCATTGGCAGTTAGTGCAATGATAGCTAAGTGTTTACCTGTATTTTGCTCGAGCTTTCTTAGTTTTCGGGTGCACTCGTAGCCATCCATATGAGGCATTTGGCAGTCCATAAGAATAAGCTCATAAGCATGCGGTTTAGCGAGTAGCTCGAGTGCTTCTTCACCGCTTGTCGCAAGGTCATGCTGATAACCTAATTTGCTTAATTGACGTTTTATAAGGACTTGATTAACATGATTATCTTCTACCACTAAAATCTGTGCAGGCTTGCTTGCTAAGTCATCTTCTGAGTTGACTAAGATAGAAGCTTGGCTTTGTTGCCATGTTTCTAACTGTTGTTCTAAATGTTCAAGTAAATGCTCTGCTTGTAACGGTAGGCTTAAATGCTCCATAACGCTAAGTTGCTCACTAAGTTCACTCTGTTCTTCAAGCAAAGCAATAACGCTGACGCCAAGTTGACGTAGCTTTTTAGTGAGCTGCTCGAGTTCTTCAGGGTTAAGCTCGAGTGAGTCAAAATCAACAAATAGTAGGTGTTTCTTGTTGCTTACACTCATGCTGTATAGGCGTGTCATGGCTTCGGTAAAAGTTAATGATGTGCAATTTAAGTTTAGAGCCTTAAAGTAGTCGTAAAGATTGTTTTTTCGAAGGTCATTTTGACCTAAGAAACATAGCTGAATATCATCTTTTCTTAAAGCTTGTATGCGCTTTAAAAAAGTACTTTCTTGACTTAGGCTTTTTAATGTTAGAGATACATAAAAGTTTGTGCCTTCGTTTACTTTACTTTCAAGCCAAATGTCGCCTTGCATGAGTTCACAAAGCCGTTTAGAAATAGGCAAGCCTAAACCTGTGCCACCAAACCTACGCGTGGTACTGCCATCAGCTTGTGTAAAAGGCTCAAAAATAGCTTCCTCAGCACCTTCTGCAATACCCACACCTGAATCTTGAACCGTAAATACTAACTGAAGCTGAGCATCTTCGTGCTGTAAAACTTCGGCACGAAGCGTTACATGACCCTCTTGGGTAAACTTAATTGCGTTACCCACTAAATTCACCAGAATCTGCCTAATGCGTACAGGATCACCCAGCAGAGATTGGGGCATTTCAGGTGACACAAAACAAAGCAACTCGAGCTGCTTTTGTTTGGCTTTGTTTGAGAAGAGTTTCATGACGCTGTTTATGATTTCAGGGATATTTACAAAGTCTTCATTAAGTTGTATTTTGCCTGACTCAATTTTTGAAAAATCTAAAATGTCATTAATGATGTCAAGTAGGTTGAGGCCCTCTTGATGTACAAGTTCAATAAGTTGATGCTGATCACTGCTTAAATCACTGTCGAGTAGTAATTCGCTCATGCCAATAATTCCGCTCATGGGGGTACGAATTTCATGGCTCATGTTGGCCAAAAATTCTGACTTTAAGCGTGAGGCAGCTTGGGCTTTTTCGGTGGCTTCTTCTAGCTCAGCAGTGCGTTCTTGAACACGCTGTTCTAAATCTTCTTTGATTTTTAGAAGTTCTTGGTTCGATTGGTAGAGTTCAAGGCTTTTTTCTTCAAGCAAACGCTCGGCCTCTTTGCGAGCTGCAAGGCTACGCTGCAGGCGTCGTTCCATAAGCTGAGTATCCACGTTAATAGTTTAGCTTGCTTGGGTTAACACAAATCTTACAATGCGGCCTTCGCCGTTTGATAGGTCTTCTCGACTAACCTTAGCCTCTTCTTCAAAGAAGGCCATACAGCTTTCAATAAGTCCATGTGCAAAGTCAGCTAATTTTCGTTCTGAATGATAAACCATGGTTAATTCATGCTCACTGGTCATGCTGCAATCAAAGCTGGGTAACTCAGCATCTGCATAAAGCTTTTTGACTTCGGTATGCACATGGCTTTCTAAGCCAAGCAGAAACTCAAAAGCTGTGGTTTTTCCTTTTAAAAAGTGACCATGGCTTTTTGCAAAGTAATGAAATAAGTACTTACCATAAGCATGTAGCAAGTCAGGAATAGCAATGCCTGTCTCTATGCTTAAATTAGTGACCAAAGAAAGCATTTCACTAAAGTCATAGGTGCCAACAGCAGTGTAAGCACCCCCTGAAGGTAAATCGGATGCTTCTATGATTTTGTCAGCAAGTTCAATTGAGAACTGCGTTTCAACCATTTCAATAAATTCGGTAAAAACCATGCCTTTCATAAGCCTTATTTTGCCCTTAATAAAAACATTGCCCTGACGACTATTTCACAGTTAACTATAAAGTAAAAAATCTGTTAATCTTATAGCAACACTAAAATTACTAAGGAGTCTTATGGAACAGGTAAAAGCAGCCATGATTGGTACAGGCGGTATGGCTAGACATCATATGCGTCAGATTCTAAAGCAAGAAAATACTGAATTTGTGGTGCTCTCTGATCCTTCAGCAGCAGCTTATGAAAGCATGACTGAGATATTCAAAGAAGCTACACTCGAGCCACCCCCTAATGAGCCAGATTTAACTGCTTTACTCAAGCACTATGCTCATGACTTAGATGCAGTTTTTATTATTACGCCGCATGTCTTTCATTTTGAGCAGGCCAAAGCTTGTTTAGAAGCAGGATTAGATGTGCTCTTAGAAAAACCTATGGTCATGAATGCACGTGAAGCGCAAGAACTCATCGCCATTCAAGAAAAAACAGGCAAACTTTTGGTTGTGGCGTTTAACGGTAGTTTATCACCACGCATACGCAAAGCTGTTTCGTTACTGCGCTCAGGAGAACTCGGGCGCATACTGACTTTAAACGCCAATGTATGGCAAGGCTGGAAACCTGCCACGCTCAACACATGGCGACAAAAGCCAGAGATTTCAGGGGGCGGTTTTATGTTTGATACAGGTGCACACATGCTAAACACCGTGGCAGACTTGCTAGGTGAAAATCTAACGGATGTCTGTGCATGGTTTGATAATAGAGATACAGCTGTTGATATTTTGGGTTCGGTCATGGCGCGTAGTGAATCTGGCATTCTTATAACCCTAAATGCCTGCGGTGACGCTATGCCTTCATGTCACTCAGATATAAGCGTTTTTTGTGAAAAAGCAATTTTGCGTACAGGCGTATGGGGTGAAAAACTCAGTTTGCAAACCCATGGAGACGAAGCTATAAAAGACCTTGAGGTTGAAGCTTCACTAGGTTCATGGGAGCAATTCTTAAAGGTGCGCTCAGGTGAACTAGACAACTCGAGTCCACCTTTGGTGGGTTTACGCATGGCTAAACTCTGGGATGCTATTAAGGCATCTGCTGAGCAGAATGGCGCTCGAGTGCAGCTGTCTTAAAGCACTTTTGGGTCTTAACGCGCTGTCCAACCTAAATCAATAGTAGCCGTAGCGCCTGTTATGCCCCAAGCCTCCTCTGAAGCCAAATACGCAACATAATTAGCAACATCAATAGGCTCGAGTAGTTTTTTTATGGCTACATTTTCTAAGAATACTTTGTCTTCAACTTCGGCTTCACTTATGCCTCGGCTTTTGGCTTGATCAGCAATTTGTGTTTCAACCAAAGGGGTTCTTACGTAAGCAGGTGCAACCGTGTTGCAGGTTATACCAAACTCACCACCCTCGAGTGCTGCGACACGCATGAGGCCCAAAAGCCCGTGTTTGGCGCTAACATAAGCAGCTTTGTAAGGGCTTGCGGTTAGGCTATGAATACTACCTATATTAATAATGCGCCCATGACCACTTTGTTTAAGTGCCTCCCAAGCGTATTTACTTAGCAAAAAGGGAGCGGTGAGCATAAGCGAAATCATGCTATCCCAACGCTCTTCAGGAAACTCAGCAATGCTATGAATACTCTGAAAGCCGGCATTGTTAATAAGAATATCTAGACTACCTAAGTGCTTTATGGTTTCGTCAACTGCTTCTTCGCAGGCTTCTCGTTTGCTTAAATCCGCCTTTATGAATAGGCCACCTAAGTCATTAGCAAGTTCTTGACCTGCCTCTGAAATATCAACAATAGCAACCCTAATCCCTTTTTTTGTTAGCACCTGCGCGCACGCTTTACCAATACCACTAGATGCTCCTGTAATGAGTGCAACTCTATCCATAATCAACTCCTAAATGTAAGCCAAGCATTCCAATAAACTATCCTAACAAGGCATGCTTATAGCATG
>CAYGTA010000235.1:5573-7662 GCA_964352605.1 uncultured bacterium
AAATGTAAGCCAAGCATTCCAATAAACTATCCTAACAAGGCATGCTTATAGCATGACAGAAAAACCCGCTGAACAAGGCTACCGCTTTCCTGCCGAGTACAGCCCCCACGCTGCCACATGGATGGGCTGGCCCTTTGATGACGACTACTGGGAAGGCTACCTAAGTCAAGCTCGAGCTGATTTTAAATTACTTATTGAGACCATAGCGCGCTTTGAACCTGTGCAGCTAGCTTGTGGTTCTGATGAAGCTGAAAAGAGTGCAAGAGCGTACTTAACGTCTAATAATATTACTTTTTACCGCGTTAGTTTAGATGATGTTTGGTTTAGAGACATTGCACCGCTTTTTGTAACTAACAAGCACGCTTTAGCTGCCACGAATTGGCGCTTTAACGGTTGGGGAAATAAGTTTCGTTTTGAAAATGACAACAAAGTACCTGAACAAATTGCTGAAAAGTTAGCGATAAAACGTTTTGATGTGCCAATTGTTATGGAGGGAGGTGCCCTAGATATAAATGCGCAAGGGGTTTGTTTAACAACTCGTCAGTGTCTACTTAATCAAAACCGCAACCCTAAGCTTAGTCAAATAGAGATAGAAATGCATTTAAAAGAGTATCTTGGTGTGAAGCAAATTGTTTGGCTGAATCAAGGCTTAGAGGGCGACAAAACAGATGGACATGTTGATACCATTACTCGCTGGGCTAATGACAGCAGCATTGTTACGTCTATATGTGAAGATGCCAGTGATACTAACTATGCACCCTTGCAAGAAAATTTAACGCTACTTAAAAGCTTACGCCAAGCAAACGGTGAACCCTACCGCATTATTGAGTTACCTTTACCTAAAAAACGCATTGATATTGAAGATGAACGCTTACCTTTAACTTACGCTAATTTTTATATAGGCAATGGTTTTGTGCTTATGCCCAGCTATCAAGATGCCAATGACGAAAAAGCTTTAACTATTCTTAAAGATGTTTTTGCAGATCGTGAAGTCATAGCTCTGCCATCTTTAGGTATTATTTCTGGTGGCGGTTCCTTTCACTGCGTTACGCAACAAGAACCTAAACTCTAAAAAGCCTTAAAGTGACTTAATCAAAGATACTTAGAAAGTCGCTAGCTTAAAACCTACTTAAGTCGTTACATTTCCTGTGGAATTGAGGTAAAGCTATGAGCCAAACCAAACTAGCTGTTATTCAAATGAGTTGTTCTGACAATTTAGAACTGAATGTTGCAAAAGCAATAGCTAAAGTCCGTGAAGCTGCTGCTGAGGGAGCAAGCATTATTTTGCTACAAGAACTTTTTGAAAATGTGTATTTTTGCCAAGTGGAGCGAGAAGACTACTTTGCTACCGCTAATGAAGTCACAAATCATCCTTTTTTATCAAGATTTCAAGAGTTAGCGAAAGAGCTTAAGGTTGTTTTGCCGATTTCTTTTTTTGAACATGCGGGGCAAGCTTACTTTAATAGTCTTGGCATGATAGATGCTGACGGAACCTTAATGGGTATTTACCGTAAGAGTCATATTCCTGATGGACCGGGTTATGAAGAAAAATTTTACTTTAACCCAGGGGATACAGGCTTTAAAGTCTGGCCAACCCAGTACGGGAAGATTGGTGTGGGTATCTGTTGGGATCAGTGGTTTCCGGAGGCTGCAAGGTCTATGGCGCTAATGGGTGCAGATCTTTTGCTTTACCCAACGGCTATTGGTAGTGAACCCGAAGAAGTAGGCGGCTTAGATACCAAAGATATGTGGCAGCGTGCCATGATTGGTCACGCAGTATCTAATGTTATCTACGTTGCTGCTGCTAATCGTATTGGCACTGAGCAAGTGGCAGGCTTAGAGCAAAGTTTTTACGGTAGTTCGTTTATAAGTGATTACACAGGAACAAAACTAGCTGAAGCAAATAAAACAGACGAAACTATTCTTTATGCAGATTTAGATTTTTCGGTGGCACGTAGCTTTAGGGCAAGTTTTGGCTTTTTTAGAGATAGACGACCCGAGCTATATAAAACCCTCTTGACGTTAGACGGACAGACAAAGTAACTATAGCAACTTTCAAGTAAAACACACCATCAACTTAGTACATCTG
>CAYGTA010000236.1:0-7576 GCA_964352605.1 uncultured bacterium
AGTTCGTCGTTGTTTTCTTCAACGGGTTCTCTTATGTTTGAAAGTAAAGAACTCCAACTGTTGGCTTTCCAGTAGCCATTGCTAGCCAAATCAACACGAATGGGACGAGGGCTATCTGCACCTGATGAGTAAACAAAGATGCGTGCAGTTTCAGCCTCAACATCACCTGCTTGCTCTTTAATACCAAACGCTAGGGGGCCTTCAGGAATGCTATAAGCATTTTCAGGGCTTGTACCTCGAATGTAAGAATGCGCCACATAAGGCCTTGCGCCTATACGCTCTTCAAAACGTTGAATGTCAGCATTATTAGGTGATTTGCCTTTATAACCGGCATTAATATTATCTACGAGCCATTCACTATCCATTGCAATTGTCAGCATAGCTAAACCCAAGTCAGGGTCTTGTGCATAGACATTTAAAGCAACCACAAAGACCACAGCACCACCATGAGGTGTCGTGGCAAGTTCATTGCGCAATTCAATAAAGGCATCTGCTGTTGTGGGCAAAGCCTCAACCGTAATGATTTGCTCAGATTGCCCGAACGCAAAACCAGTCATGACAATGCTAAGTAAAAGTAAACGAAAAAAGAGTTTCATACTAATCTCCTTAGATTTAGCCTGTTGAAACAAGCTTGAACTTAGTGTCTTAAAAACAGCGTCACCACAGCGTCACCAATTTAGAAATAACGTATGATGCCGCCATGCTGAACGTTTACTTAATCAGGCATGGTGAAAGCAAATGGAGCACGCAAGGACGCACCCAAGGGCAGCACCTTAGTAAAGAAAATGGTTTAACGGAACTCGGTAAAAAGCAAGCAAAAGCCCTAAAGGCAAGACTCGAGCTTGAAGCTTTTGACAGAGTCTATAGTTCTGATTTGCCGCGTGCTTTAGAAACTGCTAGCTTGTGCTTTCCTGATCTTGAGATTAAACAAGATGCGCGTTTACGTGAAATTCATAGGGCTGACTTAGCAGCTAAAACCTATAAGGAGCACAGCGAAGAAGAACGCAAAACCATTGCCTTTATAAAAGAAAATCGTTTTTTAAATCGCCCCCCTAAGGGTGAAAATTTTCAAGATGTCATGCTTAGAGTTGAAGACTGGCTTAAAGACCTACCTGAATCAGGCAAAGTCATTGTTTTTACGCATGGCGGAGTCATTCGCTCAACCTTAGCGCTTTTTGTAACGTTTAAACATGCTCGTTACTTTGATTTAGCCAATGCTGGCATAACAGAACTCAAGCTAAGTAAGGACAAAACTCGAGTGCTTAGGGTGAATGATTGTGCGCATTTGGGTGCTTTTAACGGTTAGCTTGTTGTAATCGCGATAGGCTGATGGGCATGAGTTTAGAACTTTGGTTGATTCGGCATGGGCAGACTACTTGGAATGCAGAGGGGCGTATTCAGGGGCAAACCAATTCACAGTTATCTGAATTAGGTATTCAGCAAGCAAAAAGATTAGCGGAGCGTTTAGAAGGGGAGATCTTTGATTTTGCGTATTCTTCTGATTCTGACAGGGCTAGGCATACGGGGGAACTTGCTTTACCTAAAGCAGAACTGCAGTTTGATGAGCGTTTACGTGAAATTAGTTTTGGGCTTATAGAAGGCAAAACCCATGCTGAACTTAACGAAGAAGAGCAAGCTTGGTTTGCGCACTACCGGCAAGATCCTTACCAGCGATCTATTCCGCAGGGTGAAAGTTGGAAGCAGCATATTGAGCGTTTGGCTGCCTGGATGGATGATTTACCTAGCTCAGGTCGGGCAGTAGCGTTTAGTCATGGTGGTAGCATTCGCGCGGTCATTTTTAGTATTTTGGGTTACCCAAAAAACTACGAGTGGAACCTGTCTTTTGAAAATACAGGCATTACACGCTTGCGTATAACAGAAACTAGCAAACTCATTCTTAGTATTAATGATAGTGCGCATTTAGAAACCCTAAATCGTGGCTGACACTTTAGAGCTATGGCTGGTGAGGCATGGTGAGACAGCTTGGAATGCAGATGGGCGTATTCAAGGTGCAAGTGATGTTGCTTTGAGTGATGTGGGTGTGTTGCAAGCCGAGGCGTTGGCTAAGCGTATTGGTCATGAGTCTTTTGATGCCATTTACGCTTCTGATTTAGAGCGGGCGCATCTTACGGCCAAAACGGTTTTTCCTGAGGCGGATATTGTGCTTGATGCGCGCTTACGTGAGTTTAACTTTGGCGTTTTTGAAGGCCAATCTTGGAAAACTATGAGTCGGCAGGAACGCCAGCAGATGAGTGTCTGGTTTTTAGGTCCTTATGATCAGCGTGTACCTGAAGGGGAATCTAATGATGATTTGCGTAGCAGAATTGCATCGTTTATAGCTGATTTACCTAAGTCAGGTCGAGTGATTGTCTTTACGCATGGTGGGGTGGTGGCGGCGGCAGCGCATTTGGTAACAGGTCGACCTAAAGAAAGCAAGTGGAATGAGGCGGGTAGTTGGGGCTTTCGCTTTGCCAACACCAGCATTACTAAACTAGCGTTTTCTGAATTTTATAAGGCTATTTTGGTGCTTAATGATGCGGCGCATTTAGAAACGCTGGCGCTTGCTCAATAATCCATTCTTGTTGGTCTTGTTGTAAGGGTGCAAAGCTTGTGTTGCTTTGTAAACTTAAGCCGTTAGGGCTTCTATTAAAGCTTAATTGAATGTTTGCCCAGTCATTATGATCTTTTAAGATGCTTGTTTCTTGATTAGCGTTGACATCAAAACTAGGCCTGTTGTTGTGACCACTATTATCAAAGTCAAGCCATGCTTGCTGACGCCCTAAACCCATGCTTTCATTAAGCTGAGCTTCGTTAAGATCTGCAGAGCTGCCATCTGAAAAATCTAATTTAAAGCTTGTACTGCAAGGTGAAAAAGTAAGATCACAAATATCTTTTTCGGTTCCAAAACCACGCCAGCGTCTATAAGCGTAGTACCTATCACCAACATTAGCTTGTGACGCACCTATTCCAAAAAGCTGATACTGATAGTTCATGACACTCAAGTAATTAGGTTTATTATTCTGATTTTCAAAGCCCCCATGCCTCAAGCCTAAGTTGTGCCCAAGTTCATGCATGAGCGTGCCAGCCTGAAAGTTAATAAGCATATTTTTGTTTTCTTCCGATTTTTTATTAAGATTCCAGCCACCTTGCGTCACAATAAGGTCATTACCATTAAGCTCAGCCAAACCACTTGGGCCAGCGCCACCATCCTCATTAAAAGAATTAGCAAACAAAGCATAATGAAAGATACCTAAACGCCTTAAATCCATATACTCAGCTTTATAATCATAAAAATTAGCTTTACTACCCAGTGCATAACTCTCACTCGGAATGGTAATACTCTTAGCAAAAGGCACTTGGCTGTTAGCAGCCCCCAAATTGTAACTTGCCAACGAAAAACTCGAGCTAAAGGTCGTACCAACATCAAAATGTAAAGCTATGTTTTGTTTAGCAAAGGCAGCTACGATCATATCTAGCGCTTCGCGTTGAGGTTTAACACCCTCATCATTTGACTGCATAAAGTCAATCTCTACAAAAATATCTCTCTGATTGACGCGTGCGCCCATAGCGTATAAGTCAAGCCCAGCAAAGCTGCCACCTAGAACTTCAGCACTATCAGGAATGCCGTCCTTATCATCATCTTGAGCACTCATAACATCATTAGGCCCAGCTAAAGTCGCTACTTCTGTTAACTGCCAAACACCCTCGGCATTTCGACTTAAAGATGAAGCTAAACGCCCTGTTAAAGCAGGCAAGTTGTGAACTGACCAAGCACTACTTAAAGGCAGCGTGGCATTACTACCATAACGAACAAAATCAATGGTTTTACCCTCACGAACAAGCTCAACAAAGCCAGACTCACCCCAGTAAGGTGAAGCATTAGAAAGATCTGGTAAATAAACATGCTGAGGGCCATCTTTAGACTGATAAGGCGTTTTAGAAAAAAGCACCAAAAAACTATCAGGCGCTAACACTCGAGCAGGTAAACGAAAAAGCACGTCCCCCAATTGCGTTTGGGTGTTTGCCTGATTAACCGCTAAAGCGCGCAAACTATAATCAGACAAATCAATACTGCTACTTGAAGCGTTATAAAGCTCGAGCCAGACACGTTGACCCTGAGGCGCAGTGGCAAGCTCATTAATCATAAGATCACCCTGACTAGAAGTTCTTTCAAACACAGCAGTCACATGCTGCTCCTGCGCCATGCTTACGACACAATCACTAAGCCCAGCACAAGCACCCTGCCAAGCCACAAAACGAGAACCTTGTAGCGCCTCAGCAGAAAGACGGACCACCGTTGCTTCAGGAAAGCTCGAGCTGCACGTTTCACCACAACGAATTGCGTTTGTTTCACTACTTACTACGCCTGAACCTGAACCTAATTTGCTTACAAAAAGATACTGCTCAGTTGCCTTAATTTGCTTAAACTCTGCAATAACAAGCTTAGAACTATTCATGCTTAAAGTACAAGAAAAACCAGTGCAAGCACCCTGCCAACCCACAAACGTAAAGCCTTCAGCGGCAACAGCTTTAAGTTCTAAAACCTCATTATTAGTAAAAAGAAGGTCACAATTTTCTGAACAAGCTAAACTCTCAGCAGTCACGCTACCCGCACCCAAAAGCTCGAGTTTTAATAAAGCACCGTCGGGCTCAAAGATGGCTTGTAGGGTTTCGTTTTGTTGCAAAGTGAAGCTGCAATTGTTTTGACCTGAGCAAGCACCTTGCCAGCCCACAAACCTAGAGCCTTGCTTTGCTTGCGCTCTTAAACTTACACGCTCACCTTGTCTAAAGAGATCATTACAGTCTGATTCACAGGGTTCATTTAAACCAACAATGCTGCCTTCACCCAAACCAACAAAATCAACATCTAAACGTACTATAAGTGGGTTTTGGTTTGTTTGACAGCTGACTAAGAAAAACGCCAAGCTAAAGAAAAAGTAGAGCAAGATGGTGGCCTTCACAGAAACTCCTTAGAGTTTCATAGTAGGTCGGATTGTTTAAAATTGAGCTGCAATCGTCACAAAACTCGAGTGACTATAGCCTTTTGCATTTAAAACGTTTGCAGTGTTTAAAATGCCGAACTAAGATGTATTAAGTTGATGCTGTGTTTTACTTGAAAGCTGCTATGTTAGTCAAAAAAACTTACAAATTCATTTAATTCTTTCTTTTGTTTTGCATGAGCAGGCACGGTGGTTTCTTCGGCTGGGTAGCCCACCACCAAATTAATATAAGCACGTTCGTTTTTAGGTCGACCTAAAATATCTGCCAAAAAGCCCATAGGGCTAGGCGTATGCGTAAGGCAAGCCAAACCTGCATTATGAAGTGCAGCAATTAAAAAACCAGTTGCTATACCCACAGATTCTTGCACATAGTAATGCTTTGTTTTCTTACCCTCATCATCAAGACCATAAGCTTGCGCAAAAATAATAATAAGCGCACCGGCACGGTCAATAAACGACTTATCAGCATCTGTACCTAAGGGCGCTAAAGCGTCAAGCCACTCTTCTGAAGCCCGGCCACCCTCATAAAAGGCACGTTCTTCTTCTTCGGCAGCCAAACGAATTTTGTGCTTTAAATCTTTATTCGTTACAACTGCAAAGTGCCAAGGCTGCTGATTTGCACCACTAGGGGCACGTCCTGCTGTTTTAAGTGCAGCTTGAATAACCTCAAGAGGTACAGGCTTATCAGCAAAATCACGTGTACTATGTCTTGTTTTCATAAGTTCAAAAAAAGCAAGAGCCCGCTGCTTCATTTCGGCTTCAGAGTAGCTTGCTAATTCGACCTTAACGCTTTCAAACTTAGACATAAAAGACTCCTTTAAAGCTAACAAGTTGCAAAGCATTAGCTTAAAACAGCAACTTTAATTTACAACTTAGAGCTATTATAAATCTAAACTATCTAAGCTTATGCTCAAGCATGAAAAGTCTGCTAATAAATAGGTGTTCATTTAGGTAAATCCCCCGTTACTTAAAGCTCTTTTTTTCCCCTTATACTAATGCTATGAACGCCTTAGAAAGCAGCCAAGATCTTAACAATGCCATTGACTTTTCACACCAAAAACCCATATTTATATTCAAACACAGCGCAAGTTGCCCGTTTAGTGCCAGAGCCAACCGAGAAGTCATGAACTTAGAGCTCGAGTTTCCTTTTTACAGGGTGGTTGTGCAGCAGTCAAGGGCTGTGTCTAATGAAATTGCAGAGCGTTTAGCAGTTGTGCATCAAACCCCGCAAATTATTCTTTTAGATAAAGCTGAAGTGAAACTTGACATGTCGCATAGTGCTATTACAACTGATTCACTAATAGCAGCCATGAATGAGCTCGCTTCTGTTTAAAGGTTTGGCCAGTTTAAAAACCTAATAGCCGTTGAGATAGCTAGCAAGTATTGCCTTAGGCTGATTTTAAGCTTTATTAAAGGGACTAGGTAATAGCTCTAAATCTTGATACGCTTTAAAGTATGAGCGAAAATCTGCATTACTTAAGTGCCACTACCTTACGCCAAAAACTACTCAGCAAAGAAGTCTCGAGTGTTGAACTTGTTCAGGCTAGCCTGAAACGCATTTCCAGCGTTAACCCAAAGTTAAACGCTGTTGTTACGCTGGCTGAAGATAAAGCCTTGCAGCAAGCCCAAAAAGCAGATGATGCCTTGACTAAAGGGGAAGAGCTGGGTGTTTTGCATGGTTTACCTATGCTGCATAAAGACCTTGCTAGTACCAAGGGCATAAGAACAACCTTTGGTTCACTGATTTACAAGGATTTTGTTCCTTTAAGCAACGATCTCATTATTGACCGAGTTCAAGAAGCTGGTGCTATCAGTTTAGGTAAAACCAATACCCCTGAGTTTGGGGCAGGTTCACAGACCTTTAACAGTGTTTTTGGCACCACAAAAAACCCTTATGACCCAAGTAAAACTTGTGGGGGTAGCAGTGGTGGCGCAGCTGTAGCACTGGCTACTGGTATGGTTTCTTTGGCAGATGGTAGTGATATGGGTGGCTCTTTAAGAAACCCTGCAGCCTTTTGCAATATAGTGGGTTTTAGACCCACCCCCGGTTTGGTACCTAGTTACCCAAGTACAGCAGCTTGGGGAACGCTCGGTGTGCAAGGTCCCATGGCAAGAACCGTGCAAGATGTCGCCCTGCTACTAAGCGCCATGGCGGGTCATGACGCTCGAGTTCCTATAAGTCGTAACGATGACTCGAAGTCTTTTTTAAAGCCGTTAGAGCGTGATTTTAGAGGAACGCGCATAGCATGGGCTGTAGAAGAGTTTGCTGATGTGCCGTTTGATAAAAGCATTACTGAGACTTTAAAACCAAGGCAAGCTGTTTTTAAAGATTTGGCTTGTGATTTAGATGCCCCTAAACTAGATTTCTCGGGTGCAGATGAAGCCTTTAAAACCTTTCGGGCTCACTCATTTGCAGGCAAGCATTACCAAACTTTAGAGAAGCACCGTGACAAACTTAAAGATACGGTTATTTGGAACATAGAAGAAGGTTTAAAATTAAGTGCACTTGACCTAGCCAAAGCAGAAGAAAAACGTAGCAAACTGTTTGTGCGCATAGCTAAACTCATGCAAGACTA
>CAYGTA010000237.1:0-2905 GCA_964352605.1 uncultured bacterium
TAGGAAAAAAGGAAAGAAATCCGGTATAAAGGACAGAAGCAACCCATATTACAAGGTTCAGCTCAAAAGGAATAAAAATTCCTGCATCATGGTGAGATAGCTTATTTGCGTGTGAGCTTTTCATTTATTTAAATGATTCTCTGTCTTAAGGTAGTAAGGGAGTCGCACCAGTAAAAAAATCAGAACCTCCGGCTACGTTAATAATAAGAGTGGTTTCTCTAGTGTTGTTATCTTCATCCCTTACGGTAAAAAGTATTTCTTTTTCGCCAGCTGTATCAAAACTATAAGGTACGTAGTAGCGGTACCCCGCACCAGACCATGTAGTATCTGTCGTTGTTCTATAAATAATAATGTCAGAAATTAAAGCTGGTGTTATTAGCTTTATTTCAACCTCACAGCAAGGATCAGTTGAATCATCTTGTACATCCCAAGTAAATATGAAGCTTTCATCAACATCAAGTTCAGCTCTATCGGTTGATACCCAATTAATTTCGGGCGGATTGATCGGTTCTAGTTGCACAAGGACATTACGCTTAAGTGAAATATAACCAAGTGTCAACTCAGGAACTTCAAGCTTGACTTCTACTGTATGTAAGCCTGTTTTTAGAAAACTTGTGCTTAAACTATGGCTCGCACCTGTAGTTGTTTTTATTTCTTCACCATCAACTAACCAAGTGAGGTCACAACAGTTAGGATCACTTTCTGAACTGGTAGTTGCTTCAAAAATTACGGGTTGTCCTAGCGTAGGGTTACCAACGGTGATTTTTTGAAGCGTAAACGTGGGTAGAAGACTTTCTATACTAATATCAAATTCGCCAACGCTAAAGCTTAGCGATGTGCTTTCTCCATCAAGCTCAGCACCATCATCCACACTAATAAATAAGGTGTAATCTCCTATAGCATTAGGACTGAAACTAAAGCTGTGCGGCGCAGCATTTGAAATGCTTGAAACGTTTTCACCTGATCCAGGCGGAGCACTAACAATCCAAGTAACTTCACAGCAATCTTGACCTTCTTCGGGGTCAAAAACCTCTGCCTCAAAGTTAAGTGTACTTCCTAGTTGGTAAACGATACCTGCCTCAGACACGGTGGTAGGGCCATCAATGTTCACCGATGTAATTTCGGCTTTTTGGTTCTCCCCCTCAGCAATATCCCAGCTTTTTTCAAAGATTTTAAAATCCTCTTCTGCACTAATGATTAATAAGTCAATAAAGAAGGTAGCAAAAGAATTAATACCCCCTGTAAGTTTCCAAGCGGGCTCGCCTGGGTAGTTAACCTCAAGCCTAGCAAAGGGTCCAAAATCAACAGATGCTCCCAAAATACCCCAGAGAGCTGCTTCAAATGCTGCTGCCAAACGAGCTTCTGCCTCCATTGAACCTGAAAATGTTGGGGTTTCAAAGTCAAAGGTTTTATCTACTTCATTTATTTTTTCCCAAGGTTGTCCTGAAGGTTTTTGTATACCAGCTTCAATATCAATGCTTTGCGTAATTTTGCTGGTTATGCTGGCAGTACCATCGCCTGAAAGTTCTAAATAAACAACCAATTTAGGTACGATAACAATAGGTATAGGAGGAATAGCTACAGTGATTGGGGTAAAAGTAAAACTAAAAAGCTCAATTTCTTTCCCTTTGGAAAAATCACCCTCACCTGTTACCTCGACTGTAGCTGACTGGTTAACTACCACCTTGCCGACAATTTCAGGCTTACTGCACAATGCACCTTGACACTTAAAACTCACGACAGGTCTAAGACTTAAATCTAAATCTATATCAACAGTAACCCCAGGAATAATATTTACAGAGGGAATACTTATTGGGCTAATAGATTGAGTTGAGAACTGTCCAGAATTTAAACCAAATGAACTTACATCTAAACCATCAATTAGCGGAACAATCTCCACAATATCTTCATCTGTCAGCTGTCGGTCAAAAATAAACTCGCCCTCACTGAGTAATTCCGTAAGAACAGCTTGTTCGGTTGCTACTGCAACACCATTTTCACCATTATTAATACTCGTAACGCGGCGAAACAGCCCTTCAGGAATGCGCGCATAAGGTCGGCTTACAATCAGACTACCTTCTTCTAATGCCAACAGACTTTCGGGAAGTTCCCTAAAGTACATCACCCCCTTTTGAACCCTAAGCAATTCTGAGGCAGCAAAAGGATCAAATATAAACATATTGTCAGCAGCTTTGCCCTCAAATTGTTGTTGCTTAATACCATCAGATAGTTTCTCGGCAACTGCAAGTGTAAAAACAGGCAAAGTGTAACTAGCTTCCCCGCTCTTAATTTGCATGCTGCCATAACTACTCAGCACCTTACCAAGATGGGTTTCTACCACTTCCGCTTCAACATTTAAGTGCACATCCGCGTTAAGAGTCTGACCATCTTCACAAATGGGAAAGCTATTTTGAGTAGCCAAAAAAGCACTCACAATCCGAACACTTTCCACACGATTTTTAAAAAGAGCCGCACCAAAAACATTTTCATTATTACAAAGTGACCTTGCAGTTGCAGCACCATCCAAGTTATAAACACTACCTAATTCAGGTCCTTTTAAGAGCATACCTTCTTTTGTTGCCAAAAAGGCAAACCCTGAGAACTTCGAATTGCTTGAGCTTTGATCTACAAAAGCAGCAAATCCAGCAATGAGCGCTTGACCATTCACCTCAGTTTTCTTAGCCCGCACACGCATATCACCAGAAAATCCTTTTTCTAAGGCAGCTTCACTCGAGCCTAAAAGTAAGGCTTTAAACGGTTTTCCTTTTGGAGTTGAGGCATCTAGCTCTAGTATCACTGGAGCTACTGGGCCCGCTGCTGCAGTACTTAAGTTTTGACTTTCAGTTGTATTTATAATGCTTGCGTTGATTATGACATCAATAGTCCCATTAGCATCTGCACTATT
>CAYGTA010000237.1:3005-7574 GCA_964352605.1 uncultured bacterium
AGTTTATAAAATTGCTGGTGAGCTCGAGCAATAACACTCAGTATAAAGCTGTTCAGTAGTTTGTCTCTTTGCATCTTATTAGCTTAGAAAACGTGCGTCTCATCTGAGTTCCATTCACGTTCCGTTTGACTTATGTACGGCGCAAAGAGCTTTTGATGCGATCAAAACTAGGACTATTCGGCTTATGTAGCAACTTTAGGGTGAAAATCTACATCGGCTTAGTATCTTTGTTTTGACTTGCCTACTCGAAGATTAAATCGCTGTAGTGTCTTAATCTTTAAAAGCTATACAACTTTAAATTAGAATATCTAATTAGCTGTCTCAGAAGACAAGTTTTTAAGTTGTAAACTCGTTATGTGCTCTATAGATAGAGCTTGGTTTATATTCTTACCAGGTTGTTTAGTTAAGAGCTGCTCATAGAGTGTTTTAATAGCATCTTTCTGGTGCTCCCCACTCCCTTTATGTTCATAAATAAATGTTGCTAGCTCGAGAGCTTCATTAAACTTACCTTCATAGTTATAAATACGGGCTAAACAAGCAAAAGCATCAAAAAGATGACTGAGGGGTTGTTCATTATCTTGGTAATGTTGTAGGGCTTGTATTAAATATTGTTTCGCTCCTACGTAGTCCTCTTGTAAGCGTTTCGTTTCAGCAAATGCAGCATACTGCAAAGTACCTAACAAAAACAGTTCCATAGATTTTTCTAATATTAGGATAGACTCATCAAATTTTGCTTGAGCACGAAGTACACGAGCTAAGTTAAAGCAGATAATTGCACTGTCTATTTTATCGCTACATTGTTCGGATAGGTGATAGCTTTCCCTAAATATCGTTTCACTTTTTTGGTACGCACCTTTTTCGAAAAAAGCAAGGGCATAGTCGTTTAGAAGCCCTGCTTTGTGGTAAGTACTTATCTCATCTTGATACTTTACCGTTTCTGCAAGAATAGCGTCTTTCTCTGACTGAGATACACCTATGTACTTCAAGCGATTTGCTAATATTTGTGAGGCTGAAACAATAGCCGTAGCATCTTGCCTTGCTTTACTAAGCTCAAGCCAATTTCTTAAATGCGTCACAGCCAATTCATAGTTCCCTTTAAACCAAGCTCCATGTGCAAGTCTTTCTTGTATATCTTGCTCTAAACTAGGTAGGTTTGCTTCTCTTGCAATAACATTGCATTCAGTGGCAAATTGCATCGCTTCATCAACACTCTTTGAATGTGAAAAGAGGTAGTGAGAAAGCAAAAAAAGCAACTGTGCATAAGTCTTTTTATTATCTGAGTTCGTCAGCTCTACTTCAAGCTTTCGAAGATAACTTAGCATAGAGGAATCATTCAAATGCCAATTTGCCCTTGCTAATCCTAAGGTGGCTTGAATCTTAAGTTCATAAGCTAGTCCCCTAGAGTGTTCATCTTTTAGTTTCCCCAAGAGTTGTGTATAGAAAATTTTCCCTTCTATAAATAAACCTGACGTTATGAATAATTGACTTAAGGCTTCATTGGCTTTGAGTAATAATGCCCATGCTTCCGATTCAATACTTGAGGAATACGCTTGACGGATATTATCAATGTCTTGCATCAGTTTTTCTTGTACTTCTTTTGGCTTTGGCCCCCTCAAATTCTCCCTATTTTCAATAAGCAGATTCAGATAGTATGCGCTATTCTTAAGCTGAAGCGCTTCAAGGTTCGACGCTGAAAGCTTCTCTTTAAGATACTGCTTTAATAACTCATGCATTAAAAAGCGCCCAGCAGCATTACGACGAATTAAAGAATGATTCATAAAAGCAAGCAGCATATCTAAACTTGTATCCGTAAGCTCTTGAGCTGCAATTAAGTCAAAGCCCCCTTCAAACAAAGACATTGACACAAGCCTAGATTGCTCTTTACCGCTAAGCTGGTCAAAGCTATAGTCAAACACTGTCTGAATACTTTTTTGCCTACTCGGTATGTTCTGATAGGTGGCTTCTAAAAGTACTAGGTTTTGTTTTAACTCTGTAATGATCTCTTGACATGTCAAAGTACGAGTCCAGCTAGCTGCTAGCTCCAGAGCTAAAGGCAGGCCTGCAACAAATTCGGAAATCTCAGCAATAGCCCTCATACTTGCCTTATCTCGCGTGAACCAAGAAGCTATACGCTCAACTCGATTAACAAAAAGCTTTACCGCATCAAATGTAATACCTTCTTCACTACCTTGCTTAGGAAAAGAAAGTCCCTGAAGGTCAAAAAGCCACTCACTACGCAACTCAAGAGCTTGCCTTGATGTAACAAGTAAGTTTAGTTTTTCAAGGTCTAAAAGAAGCTCTTCTAAAAAAAAGGCTTCTTTATGCAAATGTTCAAAATTATCAAGAATGAGTAAAATATTTTTATGCTTCAAAAAACTCACAAGCTGTTTTTGAGGAGTTTCAGCAGCTACAAGATTCAAATGAAGCACCTCAGCAACCGTAGCTATTAAAGCCTCTAATGACTTAACCCCTGCCAAAGCAATAAAAAAGACACCGTCCTCATAATGCTGAGCTTGCGAACGTGCAAACTCAATTGCTAATCGAGTCTTACCAGAGCCTCCAAGCCCTACAATAGTTAACAAGCGACAATCTTTTTGCCGCATAATTGTATCTAACTTAAGTAGTTCCAGTTCACGACCCACAAAAGCGGTTGTTTGGGCTGGTAAAGAATATGTAAATTCGAAAGCTGCTCTTTCAAATACAGGCTTATTTAGGTGCTCCATTAGTGCTTGGGTAGCCTCTAAGGGCTCAGCTTCAAACTCGAGGTATAGTTGCTTTACATAAGATTCATATAAATCGGCGGCATCTTTCTCTCTTCCTGATGCTCTTAGTAATCTAAGTTGCCTCTGCACTATCTCTTCGTTAAAGGTGTCTCGTTCTTGTAACACTTTTAGTAATTGGAGAGCTTCAAAAAAACCAGCGTCTTTTTCTAAATCTTCAATACGTTTCCAAACAACAGCTACCCACTCACGTTCTAAAGATAATCGCTCTAATTCTACCCAAGCAGAGAAGGCTGGTACATCCTTTAAAGTAAATCCGTTTAAGAAATCTCCTTTAAAATAAACCAATGAATCTTGCCATTTTTTTGCTTTAGCACTCGTTTTAAATAAGTCAACATCAGTATCAACTAAAAAACGTAAGTGAGACTTGCTTACTTCAAGCTTGTTTGCCCACGGTGATTGTTTGGTCCTAAAAATAAGTTTTCGCAAATACTTAAGTGCTTCTAATTCTGGAATGTCTGGTCGATACAAATATGCTAATTCACTACGAGAAACCCAAGTAGCCCGATAAGCCAAATAGATAAGCAAAGAATTAGTTTTGGTAACAGCAAGTATTTTCTCTTCTTCATCCTCAAGAAAATTTGCTTGGCCAAAAAAATTAAACCGCACAGACATAGTTGATTATAAAACGCACCTCGTATAGCTTTTTCATTTTACTCACAAAAAATAAAAACTCTTATTCAAATCCTTCAAACTAGACCCATAAAGTTAAACATGAAGAGCACGAAAAAGCTTACAGGTTGCACTTTTCACAAGGCCTTTTACCTAAGTTACTTATATAAGAATCATGATTCTTATGAGCAATGAAATTACACCAAAATGAATTGACCTCACAGTTTATCGGACCCTCGTAAATTATATTCACTATGCAACGATCAGTTTAAAATGCGTTCACTGACTTTTGGTTCACTGTTCTCCACTGGTTAATACTGAACCCTTTCAATCTCACTCTGCTCAATCACTTTCCGTCTAGCATCATAAAGCCGGGTGGTTCTCGGATCAGCATGACCAACTATATCCTGAGCTTGCTCTAAGAGTCCCCCATTCTTTAAGAGCGTGGTAATACCCGTTTTCCTTCCAGATTGATTAGAGATGTTGGTTCTAATGCCAGCTGCTTTGGCTCTGCCTTTTATCATTCGGTACATATCTGGTTGCGTCATAGGATTACTACTAAGGTTTCTATATCTACTTATGGTTTTAAATAAAGCTACGTATTTTTGCTCTTTAGCTTCCAAGTCTATTTTAGCTACCTTAATGTAAGCATCTAAGTACTGCACTGCTTTATGATGCAACGGCAGTTTTCTTACTTTGCCTCCTTTTTCTTTAAAGTTAAGGTGGTCTTGGTTCAAAGAGCAAGACATCAATCTCAATGAGGAACAAGCAAAAAACTCTGACGTTCTTGAAATAGTTTGGTATAGCGAAACTTAGGCTTATTGTTCAAGTTTCATTAATCTGTTAGCTCTGTAATAACCTGAAACTTGTGATTTAGACTTTTAGCTTCAGTGACCTTACCCACCTCATTTCAATTTAATTGAGACTGTCTAAAAGAAAGCCCTTGAGTTTCTTTTAGGTAGATGTTGTTATGACTCTAGACAAGATTTACTGGATGACGAGTTGATTACTTTTAAGTTCCTCAACGTTAAAGCTATTTTGCGGCTTAACTAAGGAGAGCTTAGTCACATAATCCGCTTGAACTGTGCAGTTTACTTTTCACCCTGAACGCTAGGCTGATTTTTCCTTGCCCATAGTTTGCCCATAGAGTTGTATTCACTGATACCCTTATATACCT
>CAYGTA010000238.1:0-3987 GCA_964352605.1 uncultured bacterium
GTTAAAGGCTTCTTTAAGACCTTATCAAGAGCAGGGGCTTAGTTGGTTGCAGTTTTTGCGCGAGTATCATCTTAATGGCATTTTGGCTGATGATATGGGCTTAGGAAAAACAGTGCAAACCTTAGCGCATCTACTCTTAGAAAAAGAAGCAGGGCGTGCTAAAGAGCCGAGTTTGGTAGTGGCGCCAACAAGCCTTATGACGAACTGGGAAGCTGAAGCAAAGCGTTTCACCCCTGATTTGAAGGTGCTGGTTCTTCATGGTAAAGAACGAAACAAAGCGTTTGATGCTATTGCTAAGTATGATTTAATCTTAACAACCTATCCGCTTATTGTTAGGGATGCCGAAGTGCATCAGAAACAGCGTTATCATATGATTATTCTTGATGAGGCTCAGTACGTTAAGAACCCTAAAACGTCAAGCTTTAAAACAGTGGCGGCACTAAAAGCAAACAATAGACTTTGTTTGTCAGGCACACCCATTGAAAATCATTTAGGAGAACTATGGGCACTTTTTCATTTCTTAATGCCGGGCTTTTTAGGTTCTCAAGATCAGTTCAAGCAGCTTTACCGCACGCCTATCGAGAAAAAAGGTGAAACAAGCAGGCAAGCTCAGCTTGCTAAGCGTGTTAAGCCCTTTATTCTAAGGCGAGATAAAGCTAGCGTTGCAAAAGACTTACCTGAGAAATCCGAAATTTTGGTTGAACTTGAACTCAATGATAAGCAACGGGACTTGTATGAAACTGTGCGGGTTGCTATGGATGAGCGGGTTCGAGAAGAAGTTGATAAAAAAGGCATTTCTCGCTCTCAAATCATGATTCTAGATGCGCTTTTAAAACTCAGGCAAGCTTGCTGTGACCCAAGACTAGTAAAGCTCAAAGATGCTGAAAAAGTGAAAACCTCAGCAAAGCTCGAGTGGCTCAAAGACAGTTTGCCTCAATTTCTTGAAGAGGGACACAAGGTTCTTATTTTTTCGCAATTTTCTAGCCTGCTCACCTTATTAGAAGATACGTTGCAAGGTTTGGGTATTTCTTACTCAAAATTAACAGGTCAAACAAAAGACCGTAAGCAGCAAATTGCTGCTTTTCAAGAGGGTAGTAATAAGGTTTTCTTGATTACTTTAAAAGCAGGTGGCGTGGGGCTTAACTTAACTGCGGCTGATACCGTAATTCATTTTGATCCTTGGTGGAACCCAGCAGCTGAAAATCAAGCTACAGACAGAACGCACCGCATAGGACAAAACAAACCTGTTTTTGTTTATAAGCTCATTGCTAAAGGAAGTATAGAGGAACGTATTTTGAAACTCCAAGAACGTAAAGCAGCCCTAGCAACAGGCATATTAGAAGGCAGCCTAAAAGGCTCGAGTCTTTCGCAAGATGATCTTAAGTCTCTTTTGGCTCCATTAGGGCAAGTTTAAATGACTGCTATTCCTAGTCTTTTAACGGGTGACGGTGCTTTTGCTAATGTTCGAGACATTCTAAAGGGTGTTGAGGTTAAACAAATGGCGGTGCGGCCTGACGTGTCACCGCATAGTATTTATGAAGAACTTTGGCACATGGTTTACTGGCAAAATTTGTTACTCGAGTGGGTGAGTGAGAATGCTGTGCCGTTACCTAAAGATTTATCTGAGAGTTGGCCGAATCGTCAGGGGCCTGAAGATTTAAGGGAAGCGCGTGATTTGGTTCGTGATTTTTTTGAGGGTGTTAATAAGGCATCTGCTATTGCGAGTGACCCTCAGCTTATGACTAAGCGGGTGCTTGAAAAGTACACGATTCAAAGTTTAATTGAAACAATTTTGACGCATAATAGTTATCATTTGGGCAAGATTGTTTTGCTTAGGCAGCTTATTGGTATTTGGTAATTTTTGGCTTTATGCTTCTCATGTTTGGCTTTGAAAAACGTTGCGAATGTGACGTTTTTCTCATTTTGTAAGATTTAAGAAAGCCCTTAAGCGTAGGCTTTAGGCATGTGTAAATGGCACAGAATTCTGTGTGAAATATGTTACACTCATCTGAGCTTGTTGTTCTCATAAATTCAAGCTTAGTGGCGAGGTGGCGAGAGGATGGGTTACTTTTCAAACGTTGATTCCCTTGAAAATATACGTAAAAAGTTCCTAACGCTTGCTTGCTGCCAATTCCAACCGTTAGGAGCGTTATGAATGTAGATTCTCAAAATCGCAAAACGCCTGGTTGGCTTGTCTTAGGGTTATTATTTATGGCCCTACTTCTGTTTCTTTGTACTTGTAACGACTCAAGAGGCATTCAGAGTCGCTTACAAAGCAACGGAGAAGCAGCACTTGTTAATGCTGGCATAGAGGGTTTAGATGCCGAGTTTTTAACTGTAAAAGGCAGAGACGCCTTTTTAGAAGGTGTTGTGCCCTCAGAAGAAGTCAAGCTAGAAGCGCAACAGATTATTGGAGCTGTGCAAGGTATTCGTAAAGACCATATTGTCAACAATTTACAAGTTGTTGAAGTTGTGGCTGCCGAAGCTGATCCAGAACCTGTTGTTGCTGAAACCGTTGTTTTGCGTGACCCTAATTTAAAACTGTGTATTAGCGAATGCTCAGTGCTAAGTGAAGGTCTTCTTAATGAAACAGGTAATAGCAGCCTGAACGCCGCAATTGTTGAACAATGCAGTGCAGGACAATACAGCAACGCTATCAATGTTGCTGAAGATGTCGCTGCTGCAGCTTGGCTAGATGGCGTTATAAGCCTCTTACCAAGTTTGAACAGCAGTGACATTCAAGATGGCTGTATTGTCGTAGAGGCAGGCAATTTAACGCTTACAGGAACAGCCGCAAACGACGACCTAAAACTATCTTTAATTGATTTAGCTAACAACTCGAGTGCTTTAAGTGTTGTTGATCAGTTAGCTGTTGCGCCTGTTGAGTTGGTTGATCCTAGCTTTAACTTACGCCTTGCTAATAATGGTGCTGAGTTATCGGGCACGGTTCCAGAGGCGACTATTGCACCTGCGGTTGCCGCTGCGAGTCAACTGGTTGGTGCAGATAATGTCATTAATAATCTTGTACCAAGTGAAGCGGTTAGTTCACCTGAATGGCTAGGTCGAGTGATTGGGGAGTTTCCTCAATTTGCAGCTGATGCGCAAAATCCGCAGTTAGATGTTGCAAATCAGGTGGTAACTCTAGACGGCATTGTGGATTCAGAAGAAGAAAAAACAGAGATTGAAACGCAATTTGTTGAAGCTGCAGGTGCAGGCATTAGCGTGATTAATAACATTCAAGTGTTAGAGCCCATTGTTGAGCCTGAATTTAACTTTGCTATTGCGGATGACGCTGTGAATTTATCAGGAACCGTTGCGCAAGAAACTTCAGACGCCTTAACAACTGCGGCTGCAGATTTAGCCCCAACACTTAACAGTGATTTGCAAATTGCTAATGCTGCAAACCCTGACTGGCTTGGCACTGTTATAAACCGTATACCTGACTTTGGTACTCGAGTGACTGAGCCTGGTATTGCTGTTGCTAATAACGTTATTACGCTTGACGGTATTGTTGAGAGTGAAACGGTTAAAACAGATATTGCTACTGATTTTGAAGCCTCTGTTGCTGAGGGTGTGGCTGTAGTGAATAACTTGCAGGTTGTAGAGCCTGTGGTTGAGCCAGTTAGTCTTAATGTTCAGCTTAATGATGATGGCACGGTAAGCATAACGGGTGATGTAGCGGCAGATGTAGCAGCTGCAGTAACTGAAACTGCTGGTGAAGTGTCTGATAGTGTGACGAGTAACTTGGCGACTGTGCCAAATGTAGCAACACCAGCGTGGTTAACAAATGTCATTACACGGATTCCTGAGTTTGATGCTCAAGTAGCAGAAGCTGAGATTGATGTTGCAGATAATGTTGTAACTTTAGAGGGTGTAGTTGAATCAGAAGAAGCAAAAGAAGCAATTGGAAGTGACTTTGAAAGTTCTGTCACTGAAGGTGTAACGGTTGTTAATAACCTAAGAGTTGTTGAACCTGACGTTGTTGAA
>CAYGTA010000238.1:4087-6450 GCA_964352605.1 uncultured bacterium
CAGAAGCTGAACCTATTGCACTTTCTGACCCTAGTCTAAACATTCGCATTAGCGATGACACTGTCAGTGTAAGAGGGCAAGTTGCCCCTGGTACTGCAAATGTTGTTACAGATAACACCAACACCATTGCAACCACAATAGAAAGTGGACTTATTGCTTCAGCCAATGTAGCAGCGCCAGAGTGGCTTACAAACGTAGTAGACCAAGTCCCTAGTTTTGCTGCTACCACTACAGATGCTGAATTAGATGTTCGTGGTACGACCGTTACATTAAACGGTTTGGTAGACAGCGAAGAACAAAAAGCTACAACCGGCAACAACTTTGTTGAAGCCTCAGGACCTGGCATAACCGTAATCAACAACCTTAGAGTAGTTGAGAGGGCCCCTGTACCTGAGGCAAGTGTAGCTGTAAGCGAAGCAGAAGCCACACCTACGCCAGACGCAACCGTAAGTGTCGCCGAGCCAGAACCAGCTGAACCCATCGTGGCTGCTCCAAGTCTGCGAATTGACTGCGCAGCAAGCAATGTACGCCTAACAGGCACGCTTGCAAATGAAGATAACAAGCAACTCGCATCTAGCGTCTTTGCAGACAAAACCGTAGAAAATGTCATTGGCTTAAACGCAGGGCTCGAGTCTCCTAGTTACTTAAGTAATGTTTTAGGGGTTGCGCCAACGGTTTGTGCTGATATTAATCGTGCAAGTTTAAGTCTTGAAGATGGCACCCTGACGCTTTCAGGTGTGACGCTTAGTAATGAACAACGTGATGCTATTGAGGCTTACGTTAAAGATGCTGTATCGCCAGATGTCAGTGTCATTAACAACCTAACGGTAGAGCCGCTTATACCCTTTAGTGAGGATGGTAAATAATGAATGGATTTTGGTGGCTGTTTTTACTTTTTGTAATCGGCCTGATCATAGCTGCAATTTTTGGCTTCTTTAACGCCATGCCTTGGCTCTTAGGCCAAATACTCATCTGCCTACTCTTGGCAGCCATTCTAGGTGCCATGCTTGGTTGGTTACTCAAATCAATCTTTGGTGGCGGTTGGAAAACCAAATACGATGAGCTTAACGCCCGCTTTAACAACAGAGGTACAGAAATAGACGGCATAAGGGCTGACCTAAACGCTCGCAACAGTGCCTACGCTGACCTCGAAACCAACTTCTCAGGTGTAAAAGCAGACTTAGATGCCAGCCGTTTAGGTCGTGAAGATATGCGTGCAGAACTCTCAGCTCGCACTGACCGCATGGCTTCACTTGAAACACAACTCTTAGGCATGGCAGATAAAGATGCCGAAATAGAACGACTAAAATTACAACTAGGTGACTGGGATAAAGACAAAGCCCGCTTAGCTGAACTAGACGCTGACTTAGGCAAACTAAAATTAGACTACGATGCCCGCCTAACAAGCCTACAAGCTGCTGAAGCTAAAGCCACTGACTTAGAAGCCAAACTAGGTGACTACGACGCGCAACTCAAAGCAAAAGACAGCAGCCTAGCTGAGCTAAAACTAAACCTAGAAAATGCTCAAGCTGACAAAGATCGCGAACTAAACTTGCGTTTAGGTGAACTCGAAGGACTACGCAGCAGCTTAGTTGAACGTGATCAGCGCTTAGGCTTACTAGAAGCAGACTACTCGAGCTTGCAAGCAAACACTAGCGATGTAGAAAGCTTCCAAGTAGAAATAGATAACCTAAAAGCAGACCTTAGTAACCGCAACAGCCGCATTGCAGAATTAGAACTCGAGCTTAACAACATGCAACAAAGTGGTACACAAGCCTCAGATTTAGAGCTCGAGCTTGGCAATGTACGCAATACCATTAATGATCGGGATGCTCGCATTCTTGATTTAGAAGCGCAACTTGCTAGCTTTAGAGCATCAAACGGTAAAGCAGGGCAACTTGAAGCTGAACTAGATGATTTACGTGCAGACCTTAAAAACCGTAATGCACGCATTTCTGAACTCGAAGCAAACTTCGCATCTGCCAAAGCAGACTTAGATGCTAGTCGTTTAGGTCGTCAAGATATAAGTACAGAGCTTGCTGCTCGCACTGACAGAATGGCTGAACTTGAAGGCGAAGTCTTATCGTTACGTGCAGATTTAACAGCGAGCCGTCAAGGTCGTGAAGATATAACTGCTGAACTTTCAGCCCGTACTAACAGAATGGCTGAACTTGAAACACAGCTTGTTTCTACAGCAACAAGTGATACTTCAGATTTAGATGCTTTACGCGCGGACCTTAAAAACCGTGATGCACGCATTTCTGAACTTGAAGTAGATATTGCATCTGTCAAAGCGGACTTAAGCGCCAGCCGTCAAGGTCGTGAAGATATAACTGCTGAACTTTCAGCCCGTACTAACAGAA
>CAYGTA010000238.1:6550-7571 GCA_964352605.1 uncultured bacterium
TGGCTGAACTTGAAACCAAGTTAGTAAGCGCAACACCCGAAGCGGTAGATACAAGCGAACTAGATAACCTAAGACGTGACCTAAACGCTCGTAACGCCCGCATAGCAGAACTCGAGCTAAGCCTAAAAGCTGCTCAAGAAGCTGATAGCAATGCAAACCTAGAAGCGGAGCTTGCTAACTTGCGTGCAGGTTTAGCTGAACGTGATAACCGCATTTCAGGACTCGAGTCTAGCCTTGTTAGCCAAGCGCCAGCAGCGCAAGCAGAGGTTCAAGCAGCAGCTGCACCAGCGGCACCTAAACCAAAGCGTAAAGCACGTAAGAAAAAAGAAGTTATTGGTTACAGAGTGACACGTAGTCGTGTCTTTAGAGCTGATGTTGTACCTGAAGGCCGTGACCCGCTAGGTGTTATTGAGGGTATAGGTAACGCAAATCAACAAAAACTCTGGGATGCAGGTATCCTTACGTTTAAAGATTTATCAGAGTTACCAGAAGAACGTTTAAAAGAAATTATTGGTTCAGAAGATGCCTTCTATGATGAATGGATTATAGAAGCACGCCGCTTCACCCGAGGTGTTTATAAGCTAAGCCAAGCAACCACAGGTGGAAGTCGTGGTAGAGCTGATGACTTAACCCGCATTGAAGGCATAGGGCCAAAAATGAACGCCGCCTTACTTGATGCAGGTATAAGAACGTTTGAAGAGTTAGAAGCCGCCTCAGAAACCCAATTACGTTCAGCCATAGAAGCTTCAGGGCTTAACTTTGCACCAAGCATAGTCACATGGTCTAAACAAGCCGCTTACCTTGTAAAAGGAGACGAAGAAGGCTTTAAAGAATACACCGACTATTTGGTCGCAGGACGAGACGAAGGCAAACGAGGCTAAGCCTTAAGTAAAAATAAAAAAGGATGGCTACTTTGAGAAAGAGTAGCCATCCTTTTTATTTGAAGTAAATAATCTTTAGCTGTGAGCGTCTAATACTATTTCCGTTTACTTTATTAATAAAGTAAACGCGATCTTGGATC
>CAYGTA010000239.1:0-7522 GCA_964352605.1 uncultured bacterium
TTAAATATAAATATGTCCTACTTAAATTTATAACTTATTAACTTAGACTAAGTCTCAAGATTACGAAGCAACTCGAGCTTTTTGCTTTGCTGTTGCTAAAGACTGGTGTAGGTGTTTATAACGTGACGTATCTTCAGTTTCATTTTGTGTTTATTTTGCCTGTTATTGGCTTATTGGTTTTTTTGAATTGGCGTGATTTAAAACGTGGTTTGCCGTTTACGGGCGAAGGCTGGCAGGGTAAACGTATGGCGCTTTGGAGTATTCCGATTTATGTGCTTATTGCGCTTATTTACACGACACCGTGGGATAATTACTTGGTTTACAGGCAAGTTTGGGGTTATCCGGAGGGTCGTGTTTTGGCGACCATTGGTTATGTGCCGATTGAAGAGTACATGTTTTTTATTTTGCAAACCATACTGACATGTCTTTGGATTATTTATTTGACACGGCGTGAGTTTAAAACTCGAGTGGTTAAGCATCCTGATACGGTGCGGCTTGTGGGTGTGGTTGTTTCTTTGCTTATTGCTGCTGTTGGTTTGCTCCTTATGATGGCATCTTGGGGTACGTATCTTGGGCTTATTTTGTTGTGGGCTGGTCCTGTGCTTGCTTTGCAGTGGGGTTACGGGGGCGATGTTTTACTTTCTAAGTGGCGTATTTTGAGTTTGATGATTGGGGTACCTACGCTGTATTTGTGGGTGGCTGATCGTATTGCGATTGGGCTTGATATTTGGTGGATTAGTCCTGAGTTTACGACGGGCTTTAAGCCTTTGGGTTTGCCTATTGAAGAGGCTGTTTTCTTTTTTGTTACAAATGTGTTTATTGGCTTTGGCATGTTACTTGTTTTAGATGGTAATTCGATTAAGCGACTTAATACCTTTAGGGGTTTTCTTAAGTGGCAACATGCGTGGCGGGGTGCTTTGTTACTGTGGGTTTTGAGTTTGGTTCCTATGCCGCTTGTGCCACAGTTTTTTCCTGTGGTGGCTTATGTGAGTACTGCTTTTTTAGCGTTGGGTGTGCTGGGGTATAGCTTGCAGCGTTATGGTCAGAAGGCGTGGCTTTTGTTTATTGTAAGTTTCTTGTTTGGCTTGGGTATTGAGTGGCTTGGTAAAACAACGGGGTTTCCGTTTGGTTCTTATGATTACACTGCGCCGGGACCCAGCTTGTTAGGTGTGCCTATTTTGGTGCCTTTAGGGTGGTGGGCATTTACTATGATTGCGCTTGCGGTTACACCTAAAACTTATCTTTATGGTTTGGCACCTTTAGCGCTGGTAGCTTGGGATATGGGTTTGGATCCGCTTATGGTTTCAAATGGCTTTTGGGTGTTCGAGCGTGGTATTTACTACGGTATTCCTATTAGTAATTTTCTGGGTTGGTATCTTGCAGGCTTTGTGCTGGTAGCGTTACTACTGAAACTCGAGCCTGAACTTAAAACTGAGAATGGCTTTGAATTGCGTTTGGCATTTCTTGTGCAGGCGTTTTTGCTGAGTTTGGGCTTACTGTTTTTTGCTATGCCTTGGGCAAGTTTGTTTACCTTTTTGGCTATGGGTAGCTTTTCGTTTTTAGCCTTTAGACCTAAGGCACGTTTGAAGCTTGCTGCTGAGTCATGATAGCTTTTTTGAAAGCTCGAGCTTCTTTTTGGCTTGAGCGGCTTATTTTTTTATTCTTACCGTTTATTGTTTTTTCTTCACTTAGACGCAATGTGCATGCGGTTTGGCTTAAAGCAGATTGGTCTAAGTTGCCGTCTGAGGGGTTTATTTTTGCAGTGAATCATCATAGTTGGTGGGATGTCTATTTGGTGATTTTTTTGCATAAGCTCTTAAGGCGCCCGATGAGTGCCATTATGGATGATGAGCAGCTTAGTACTTATTCGTTTTTTAGGCTTATGGGTGCGGTGGGTCGTAAAGAAGTCCGTGAGGCACTTCGGCGTATTAAGCAAGGGGATATGTTTTTTGTCTTTCCTGAAGGTGAATTGCGTCAGGCAGGTCGAGTTGAGAGCTTAGAGAAGGGGGTAGCTTTTTTGGCTCGAGTGTCTGGAGCGCGGGTTTTTCCAATGGTATTTAAGGTCGTTATGCGTGGTGCGCAGCGGCCTGAAGTGTTAATTGTTTTGGGGGATGAGCTTGAGGATGTGAGTGATTTGGGTGCTTTGCAGGCGAGCTTGAATGCTTTGCTTGAGGATGTGGATGCTACGCTGACGGTTTCTGATCCTGAGGAAGCGCCGCTGGGCTTTGAGAATGCTTTGTCGGGTAAGGTAAGTATGAATCAGCAGATGCGTTGGTTACGAAATTTACGCTCATGAACGCTTTATGGCTGTTAGCGTTTGCTTTTTTGCTTGTTCAGCTTTTAACGTTGTTTTCTAATCTTGTTTTTTTTCCGAGTTTAAAGACGGCTTCTGAAACTGAGGGTTTAGAGAAGCGTATTTCTATTTTGATTCCTGCTCGGAATGAAGCTAAGAATTTACCTGAGACATTGCCTCGTGTTTTACAGCAAGGGCTAGCTACTGAAGTGATTGTGCTTAATGATGCTTCTACCGATGATACCGCTAGTATTTTGGCAGGCTTTCAGCTTAAGTATGCGCATTTAAAAGTTTTAGAGGGCAAAGCTTTGCCTGAAGCTTGGACGGGTAAAAACTGGGCCTGTCAGCAACTTAGTGAGGCAGCTACAGGTGATACTCTAATTTTTACGGATGCTGATGTTCGCTGGGAAAAAGGCACCTTAGCTTCGTTGCTTGCCTTTCAAGCGCAAGAGAAGGCTGAATTTGTGAGTGTGTGGCCGCGTCAGCTTACCCTGAGCGCCCTAGAGACCATTACGATTCCTTTGGTAGATCAGATTTTGCTGGCTGGATTGCCTTACCTTGGGGTTAAGTACAGTCATCATCCTGCTTTTGCTGCGGGTAATGGGCAAGTCATGATGTGGCGCAAAGAGGCTTACACCAAGGTGGGCGGGCATGCTGCTTTTAAAGAAGAAGTCTTAGAAGATGTACGTATGGGGCAAGCAGCCAAACGAGCTGGCCTAAGGATAGCTTTGGCGCTTGGCGCTGAGCAAGTAAGTACCCGTATGTACCATAAGGATAGTGAGTTACTTGAAGGCTTTAGTAAAAACATAGTTGCTGCTTCAAGTAACAAAGTTTTTCTGATTCTACTTGCCTTACTAAACACCTTGAGTCACTCGTTAAGCTGGTTGTTTATTCTTATAAACCCGTGGTGGCTTTTAATTGGATTCATGAGTTTAAGTTTGCGTTTCTTCTGCAACTTAAAAACCAAACGAGACCCACTCGAGTGTGTCTGGCAGCCCCTTATGGTGATTCCTTTGTGGCTTATTGTGCTGCGTGCTTTAAGACAAAAAAGCATTTCATGGAAAGGGCGTAGCTATGCCTAAAACAGCTGTGGTACTGGGGGGTGGGTTTGCAGGGCTTTCCGCGGCGATTCATTTGGCTTTAAATCACTATGAGGTTAGCTTGCTTGAGCAAAATGAAAGTTTAGGTGGAAAAGCAAGTGAATTTAGGCAAAATGGCTTTAGGTTTGATACAGGCCCAAGCGTGTTTACCTTAAGCCATGTCATTCAAGACCTCTTTAAGCAAGCAGATAAAGCTTTTCCTTTAACACTCGAGCCGCTTGATTTGTTGTGTCGTTATGTGTTTGCTTCGGGTAGAGTTTGGGATGTTTATCAGGATGAGGCTAAAACAACGGCTCAATTGAGTGCTAGTGAAGCTAAGGTTTATAAGTGTTTATTGCAAGAAGCTAAGAAGCTTTATGAAGCGTCAGCAGCTACTTTTGTTTTTGGTCAGAACCCTAATTTGTTTGATTTGGCGAACTACGGTCTAACAAAAGGTTTAGCTGCGCATCCGTTTAAAACGTTGCCTCAGTTACTTGATTCGTTTGGTGCTACAGGTGATTTAAAGCAGTTCTTTTTGCGCTTTGCTACTTACTTTGGCGCTGACCCTTACGCTGCGCCTGCTATTTTGCATAATATTTGTCATGTTGAACTTGGTATGGGCTTAAGTTACCCGATGGGGGGTATTTATAAGCTGGTTGAGGCTATGCAGGACCTTGCTATAGATTTGGGCGTAAGTATAAAGACAGGTCAAACGGTTAATAAGATAAAGCGTAAAGGTAGCGTAATTCAAGAGCTTGTTTGTAATGATGAGGTTTTTAGTGCAGATGTAGTGGTGTCTTCTTTAGATATTGTTCGAACGCATAAGCTTCTAGGCTTAGCTACCTCTTTAGCTAAGAAGCCTGCTTCGCTTTCAGGTTTTGTCATGCTTTTAGGGGTTAAAGGGCAAACTGAGGTTGCACACCACACGATTAGCTTTGCCGAAGATTATGAGGCGGAGTTTAAAGCGATACGTCAAGCTAAGAAAATATTAGACCCTACGCTTTATTTGAATGTAAGTAGCAAAACAGAAGCTTCAGATGCGCCCGCTAGGTGTGAAAATTGGTTTGTTATGGCTAACGCTGCTGCGCTTAATGAAGCTGAGCGGCCTTGGTCGCTTGAAGAAGAAGAGGCTTACGCTGAGCATCTTATGAATATAATTGCTGACAGGGGTTTGGTAAAAAAAGAGCAGCTTAGCTTAAAGAAAATTATAGGTCCTAACCATTTAGCAAAGCTGGCTTACAGGGGTAGTATTTATGGCTCAGCGCCGAAATCCTTAACCAGTACCTTACGTCCTGCTCAGAGCATTAAAGGCATTAAGAACTTAGCACTCGCAGGCGGAACGGTTTTTCCGGGGGGTGGTATTCCTTTGGCTATTCTTTCAGGAAAGGCAGCTGCAGAGAAGTTTAATGCTTAACGGCAGTTTGCAACCGCACAAATATCTAAAGATGCCCAGTCATAGCCTTTTTGAGACATGAGTTTGACATGCAAAATGCCATCTGCAAGATAATACTGATTACCCATACTGCTTCTTAACTGCTCTAAACTTTGAGCTTTTTGCGATAAGTTACGACTATCAATCCAGTAATCTCTATAAATAAACACGTCTTTGTGAGGGTAAGGAAAACTCACTACAACGCCTTGCGCTGGCTTAATAGCATCAAGCATTAAGCGACTCTTTAAGGGTGTTGTGGAGAGTTCATAATGATACTCTTGACCTAAGCGAATATTAGACACAAAACGCGTATTAACAACACCAGACGGTGTACCTAAAAGTGTATGCGTTGCGCCATCAGAACGCCTTAACGGTACAGGCCCTAAGTTAGCAGCTTGAGCATCTACATTGGTAAATCTAAGACTAGCGTAATCACCCGAACAAATATGCGCATTCCAATCAGCCTTAAAGCTGCAACTACTATCAACTAAAATAGGATTCGTAACCGTCACAACTGCATTTTCAGTACCTGTTACACTGCCATCTTTATCTACAAAAACTGCGCTACGGTAACCATCTTCACTTTCACTTGCCTTAGTGGGCAAATCACGTGAAGCCAAATGAAGCACCTTAGTATCACTGCCAAACGTCAAGCCACTCGAGCTGTTCTTTGGGCTGACCACAAAGTGACTAAAGTCAAGATAACTTAAGGCAGCTGCTTCACGTTGACCATTAGGAATAAAGGCCTCAAAATGACTATTTTCAATAGCGACATCACCATCGTAAAATTCAAAACCACGAATGACAAAATCACGTTGCCAGAATTTAGGTAAGCTGCGTCCATCTTCACCAACAGCAGCCTCACTAATCATCCAGAGTTCAGGGGTACCTATATTTTCTGACTCGCCTATAAATAAACTATTAGTTACCTTACTTTGCTGAGAGGCTAGCGTGACGCCAACAGCATTATCTGCCATAATGGCATTGTTAACCGTGTGGTTTAAGCCACGCAACCAAACCGCATTGCGTCTATTTTTGTAAGCCAGTAAATCATCAAACGAAGCATTTAAAGCTTTAGATGAATTTTTTGGATTACCATGGTTATCGGTTACAACAGCATTAGGGTTATATCTAGGGTCATAAAAAGCAGGCTCGAGTCCGTCTTGCGGGTTGGCCTTAGGGCCGGTATCAACATGCAGCCCATCAACATAATTACTGTGTGCAACATTGCCAGTAAAGCCCCCTAAGGGTGTAAAGCGTGGCCATAGTTTTTGGTCAGCAGACATGCCAGTTGGGTTTTCAGGTAAGGCGTACCAAAAGCCAGTACCTGCTGAGCCGCCTGCCACATTGCCTTCAAACAAATTATCAGGATTAGTAATCCAGAAGCTGGCAGGGCCAGGAAAGCTACCATCTGTAGGTAAGAGAGGCTCAGTTGCTCTATAGGTTGATAAGACCAAATTATGTCTAAAAATATTATCTAGCTCAGCACCATCTTCAAGAAAAAAGCAGTGACCCTCAGTGTTAAAAGCAACATTATGACTCAGCAAAACCCCATGACTACCATGAATCGTGACACAACGATTAAAGGAATCATGAACACTCGAGTTTTTTAGGTATTGTCCTCGTGACTTATCGCCATTTAGGTGCCAGTGCAGCGGGTAGCGACCGAGTTCACCTCGTTGACCCATGCGGTAGAGTTCAACGCTATCTAAGTACACTTGACCGCCTGCTGTGACCATTATGTGGCCACCTATGCCTTCATCTACTGAGCTTTCATCACCCTGAATGGTTATGTTTCTACTTAAGCGACCTACTTCTGCGCGTTGATCTAGGGTTTTAGCGGCAAAGCTTTGTAATTCACCCCAATGCATAAACTGAAGTTGGCTATCAAGGCTTAATTCGGTTTTACGAATATCCGTAATAATAAAGCTCTCTGCTTGCTCAAAATCATAATCTGTCGAAGCAATCACCAGCTTGTCATTAACAAGCCAATCCGTCTCATCTAAAAGACTAATGCTGTCATCTTGCTGAAAGGCTGTTTTGGCTAGCTTTGTCCAAGTGGGTAAAACCTGACCATGCATACTCACAATGCCGCTAGGCGCCACCACTATACGTTTTGTGTCTTTAGCACCCGTTAAGGTAATAACTGCACGATTAAGAAAAGGAGCCTCAGGAGAACCAAGCTCGAGTTTGCCTGTAACAACTATGCCTGCTACCTCAAGGTTTAAGTCTTGAGCATCAAAAACAAGGCTACCTTCGATTGTAAGCTCATTGAGGGTAGGAGGGCTGACATCAAGTAAGATGTTTTTGCCTTCAGGAATAGTGACACTGTCACCCTCTTGAGGCACTTGACCTGAATCCCAAGTACTTGCGTCAGACCATAAGAAATTAGTTAAAGTGGGGCTTAAATCTATCTGAGGTGTGCTTTCAGGTACACCTGCACCACTTCCAACAGGTATGGGTTGCTGCTGACAAGCAACAAAAAAGATAAGTAAAGTCCAAAAAAATCGTTTCATAAGCATCTTTGCAGCGTTGTTCACTAGCTGCCATCTCTACCTTAAGTTTAATCACAAAGCTATTACAGCTTTATGACAGTAAAGTCTTCATTACTAAATAACCTTAAGGTTCAAAGTCTTTAATCCAAACAACTGCTCAAATAGACTACGCTCCCTCAATGCGAGAAAGATGAAACTGTGAGTTTTGTAACTCGAGCTTTGT
>CAYGTA010000240.1:0-1353 GCA_964352605.1 uncultured bacterium
GCTGTCAGACTGAAAAACCTTTATTAAGAGAAGTCAAACAAGGACGATTTGCTGCTTGCCACCACGCCGAAACACTCGAGCTTAACGGAGTTATCCAATAACCATGTCAGAGCCTGCAAATACTCAAGCTAAACCCCTTGTTGCTAAGTTTGATGTATGCCCGTGGTTGTTTTTTAGAAATGCTAATTCAGAAGAAAGAGTTGAGCAACAAAAGGTTCAAAGAGACCTGAAAGAAAGACTTTCTGTTGAGCTTGCTGATGATTGTTTTGTATCACCTCATGCGGCCATTTTCACGGATAGTTTGACTTTAGGTGACAGAAGTTACTTAGCGGCACACAGCTATTTAACTGACACTGTAAGCATTGGTAGTAACAGTACAGTTAACCCTTACACAACCGTGCGAGGTAAGGTCAGCATAGGCGATGGGGTGCGCATTGGTGCACACAGTCAGATACTGGCTTTTGATCATATCCATGCTGACACCACCAAACCTATTTATCAGCAGGGGGTTGCTTCAAAGGGCATAACCATTAATGATGATGTCTATATAGGCTCAAACGTAAGTATTTTAGATGGGGTAACCATTGCCAGCCACAGCATTATAGCTGCTGGTGCTGTTGTTACCAAAGATGTACCTGAATTCGCAGTAGTTGCCGGAAACCCTGCAAAAATAATCAAAGACAGACGAGGAGGTAAAAAAATGCCTGCAACACTCGAGTCAGATTTAAATCAATTTGGTGAAGTCGTACAAGAACAACTGCAAGATTTGCTTTCATTTTATACGTTTGCAGTTAATAGTGAAACTGCCTATTTGCAACAAAAGAATCATGAACCAACCGTTAGAGCATGGGCAGATGCCATTGAAATTGCCGCTATGTTTAACGAATTACCAGCCTTGCTAAGTAAAGAAGGCTACATAAACAAGTTGCAAGCTTTGCAAGACCCTGAGACAGGTATTATTCCTGACCCTTACCCGCATCCTGAAACCCCTATGACAGCGTTAGGTGACCGAAACGCAGATTATCTTATTTTGTCAGTAGGCTATGCACTCGAGTGTCTGGGGACGCATCTTTTGCATCCTGTCAAAACGATTCAGAGTTTAACGGCTGAGGCTTTGTATGCCCAGCTTGAGCAGTTGCCTTGGCAAACAAGAGCGTGGAGTGCGGGTTCTTGGGTAGATGCTTACGGTACGGCGCAGCACCTGAATATAAAGCATTTTGGGGATGATGCAACGGCACTAGCGCCCGTTATGGGTTGGCTTAATACAAAAATAAGTAAGCAGTTTGGTATGTGGGGTACACCAACACCGCAGGGGGATTGGCTACAACCTGTAAATGGCTTTTATCGCTTAAC
>CAYGTA010000240.1:1453-7505 GCA_964352605.1 uncultured bacterium
ACAAAGGCTTTTCATTCGACTTAGAGCAAGGCGAAACACCCAATAGCCAATGCAGTTTGCAAGGTACAGAAATGTGGCTCAGCATCATTTATCTACTGGCAGAAGTTATTGGTAAAGCAGACGCACTTGGCTACAAACCAAAAGGAGTTCATAGGATTGAGCCTTACCCCCTACTAAGCTAAGATCATCAAACTCGAGTTTGAAAAGAAGCAATTAGGTGCTTTTTAAAAATTTACATGGAAAAGTTACGAAAGTTTAAAAAGATAAGGATATTAAAATGAAAATAGCAATTTTTACCGTCATGCTTCCTGATTTAACGCCTGAGCAAGCTGTTCAAGAAATCAAGAACTCTGGTTACGATGGGGTTGAATGGCGGGTTACGACGGTAGCGGATAGTGTCAAAGATAAAGAGCCTTCATTTTGGGGTAACAATCTTTGCACCTTAGCACCCACCGTAGAAGATGCAACTCGAGCTAAGGAAATAAGTCAGCAAGCAGGGTTAGAGATTCCTAATATTGGTACTTATATTGGTATGGGAGAACTCGATAAAGTTAAGCAAGCTGTTGCCTTTGCTAAAACTTTAGGTAGCCCTCATTTTAGAGTAGGCTTTGGTAATTTCTCAGGGTCTTACAATCAGCAGTTTGATGCTGCTACTGCGTTTCTAGCAGACATAATAGCTTTAACAAAAAAAGCCAATCTAAAACCCTTAGTAGAGATTCACCACAAGACCATTGTACCAAGTGCAGCTCTGGCTCACCGACTTGTCTCACAGTTTTCAAGTGATGAGGTTGGGGTTATACATGATGCAGGCAATATGGTGCATGAAGGCTTCGAAGACTACCGTTTAGGACTCGAGCTTCTTGGTGATTACCTGAGCGAGGTGCATATTAAAAATGCAGCGTTTGATGCAAAAGAGGAGGGGGTCTGGAGAAGTAGATGGTCACCTTTGAGTAGTGGTGTGGTTGATTTTGATGCTTTGTTTAAGGCACTTAAAGCCATAGGTTATGACGGCTGGTTTGCTGTTGAAGACTTCAGTCAGGCGTTTTCTAGTAAAGATGCGCTTGTTAACAATGCTCGTTTTATTCGAGATGCTTGGGAGCGTGCCTAAATGCCAGATGCCATAAAAGTAGGCATAGCAGGCTTAGGGCGTAGTGGTTGGAACATGCATGCTAATGCCCTGTCAAAATTAACTGAACAGTTCAAGGTGTCTGCTGTTATGGACTTAAGTGAAACAAGACGCACCGAAGCTAAAGCAAAGTTTGACTGTGAAACCTTTAGTTCTTATGATGATTTACTTAAGTCTGACTGTGACTTAGTTGTTGTTGCTTCACCAAGTCAATTTCATACAGAACATACTATTAGCGCACTAGAAGCTAAGAAACATGTCATTGTTGAAAAACCCTTGGCAGCCAATGTCTCTGAGGTTGACAGCATGATAGCTGCCGTTAAAACAGCTAAGAAAATTTTGACGGTAAACCAAAACTACCGCTACCATAGTTACTTTAGAACCATGACTGACGTTATGGCATCAGGAAAACTAGGTGAAATTGTACAAATACGTGTTGCTATTCATCAGTTTTCACGCAGGTGGGACTGGCAAACCCTTCGTGAAAACAATGGAGGCATTTTAACCAATCATGGTGCGCACGCTATTGACTGGCTGCTTCTTCACTTCCAAGATGAAGACCCAGAGGTTTTTTGCCATTTGGTCAATACAGCCCTTTATGCAGGCGATGCCGATAGCCACGCAAAAGTCATCATAAGGCCTAAAGATGGCCCCCTGATAGACGTAGAACTCACCCACTGCAACGCTCATCCACAAGACAACTACTTAATTATGGGAACCCAAGGAAGCCTAAGTGGAACACGTGAAAAATTACAGTGGAAGTACTTTATACCCGACAATGAAGAAAAACTCGAGCTTGACCGTGAACCTACGCATGATCGTAGTTATAACCGTGAGTCGTTGACCTTTATTGAAGAAAGCGTTGTGTTAGAAAATGATTTTGGTAATGATATGGTGCTGCTTTATAAAGATTTGTATGGAACCCTTCGTGAGGGTAAAGCGTTGAAAATCACGGCGGAAAGTGTACGTAGGCAGATTGATATTTTTGATAAATGCAGGCTATCTGCAGGCTGGGCGTAAGTCTCGCTATACAAATTTTAAAGCCTGTTGGGAATTAAGTTGCATTCCTTTTTAGCTTTTAAAGCATTCACTCTTTAAAATTGTCCTAACTTAGCTAAGATTGACCTTCAATCTTAGCTAAGTTAGCGTTTGGCTTTAAATTTAATTTCCTAACGTGTCTTAATGACTTTGGCAGTATACTAAGCTAAAGCTTAATGACTCTATGAACTTGAGGTAAGAACATGTCTAGCCCTAGCGTAAAGGAAATTTTTGAAACTATGGATTACGGCCCTGCATCTGAAAGTAGTGACCTTGCTGTTGCTTGGCTTAAGGACCATAAAGCCAGCTTTAATCATTTTATAGATGGCAAATTTGTAAAGGCGAATTCAGGGGAAAGTTTTGAAACGCTTAATCCTGCTACCCAAGAAGTCTTAGCGAGCATTGCGCAGGGAGATGATAAAGATGTTGATAAGGCAGTTAAGGCTGCCAGAAAAGCATTTAAATCATGGTCAAGCATGCGTCCGCACCTTAGGGCGCGCTATCTTTACGCTCTTGCTAGACAAATTCAGAAGCATGCTCGTCTTTTTGCCGTTCTTGAAACGCTAGATAATGGTAAGCCTATTCGTGAAAGTCGTGATATTGATATTCCTTTGGTGGCGCGGCATTTTTATCATCATGCAGGTTGGGCGCAAGTCTTGGAAGATGAGTTTCAAGGCTTTGAACCTTTAGGGGTTTGCGGGCAAATTATACCTTGGAACTTTCCTTTACTCATGCTTGCATGGAAAATTGCACCAGCGTTAGCGGCAGGCAATACCGTGGTACTTAAACCTGCTGAATTTACGCCCTTAACAGCGCTTCTTTTTGCAGAACTCTGCCAAGCAGTAAACTTACCTGCAGGTGTTGTCAATATAGTGACAGGAGACGGCACGACAGGCGAAGCCGTAGTTAAGCACCCAGATATAAACAAGCTTGCGTTTACAGGGTCAACTGAAGTTGGGCGCATTATTAGAAAAGAAACTGCAGGAAGTGCAAAAAAACTAGCACTCGAGCTTGGGGGTAAGTCGCCTTTCATTGTTTTTGAGGATGCTGATATTGATGGTGCGGTTGAAGCTGTTGTTGATGCTATTTGGTTTAATCAGGGTGAAGTCTGTTGTGCGGGCAGTCGCTTACTGATTCAAGAGGGTGCTGCAGATAAGGTTCATACTAAATTAAAGGCTCGCATGGAAAAATTGCGAGTAGGTAATCCGCTAGATAAAGCTATAGATATGGGCGCGCTGGTTGCGTCTGTGCAGCTGCAAAAAATAACTAAGCTTGTTGAGCAAGGTAAAAAGGATGCAGTGTGTTGGCAGCCGAGTTGGTCGGTGCCTAAAGAGGGGTTCTTTTTTCCGCCTACCTTGTTTATTAATGCAGAGCCTGCTAGTAACATAGCGCAGGAAGAAATTTTTGGACCTGTGCTGGTTACAAGCAGTTTTAGAACGCATAAAGAAGCTATTGAGCTTGCCAATAATACACGTTATGGTCTGGCAGCTAGCATCTGGACAGAAAATATAAATATGGCGCTTGATGTTGCTCCTAAGTTAAAAGCAGGGGTTGTATGGGTGAATAGTAGCAATCTGTTTGACGCTGCTGCTGGCTTTGGTGGGTATAAGGAAAGTGGTTATGGGCGTGAGGGTGGCAAAGAAGGCATGTTTGAGTATTTGCAGCCAAGTTGGGAAAAAAGCGCCAAGCTAAGTAAAAAAGAAGTGAAAGTTGCTAAAACCCAAACTTTAAGTGATGTGCCAAGTATTGACCGTACAGCTAAGCTTTATATTGGCGGTAAGCAATCAAGGCCAGATAGTGGCTACAGCTATTCTGTGTTTAATGCCGCAGGTGAGGTAGTTAGTGAAGCTGGTTTGGGTAATCGTAAAGATATTCGTAATGCGGTTGAGGCTGCTAATAAAGGCGCAGCTTGGACAAGTGCAACGGCTCATAACCGTGCACAGGTACTTTATTATTTAGCTGAAAATCTGATGGCACGTAAAAGTGAATTTGAACTACGTCTTTGTGATTTAACAGGGGTAACGGCTAAGCAGGCAAGCAGCGAATTTGAACTGAGTATTGAACGCATTTTTTACTACGCTGCTATGGCAGATAAGTATGACTCTCAGGTGCACGCGACACCCATGAGGAACGTGACACTAGCCATGAAAGAAGCGTGGGGCAATGTCGCTATTAGCTGCCCCGATGAACAACCCCTTTTAAGCTTTATTAGTCTAGTTATGCCTGCTATTAGTTTAGGTAATCGGGTAATTGTAACGCCTTCACAGCAGCATGCACTTATCACTACTGACCTGTATCAAGTATTTGATACCAGTGACTTGCCAGCAGGCGTCATAAACATAGTGACAGGCAATCAAAATGAACTAGCAGATACCTTAGCTAAGCATGATGACATTGCGGCCATGTGGTACTTTGGCGACGAAGAAGGCAGCAAGTTAGTAGAACTCGAGTCTGTGGGTAACTTAAAAGCAACGTGGGTTAATAATGGTAAACAAAGAGACTGGTTTGTTAAAGAACAAAGCCAAGGTGAAGTCTTTTTGCGAAAGGCCTGTCAAATTAAAACTATTTGGGTGCCTTATGGTGAAGGTATTCGTTAAGAAGCGTCAATAGCGGCGCGCCCAATCATCTCTAAAGCAGCGTCACCTGAGGGTGGGTGCATAATACCTGCCCTTACATCTCTAAAGTAACGCTCTAAATGCATGCCTTTATCAATGCCGGCACCCCCCGCAATGCGCAGTGCTTTATCTGTTGCACTTAAAGCCGCCTCAACAGCCAAGTGTTTAGCAGCTGCAATTTTAGCTTGATAGGCAGACCGCTCGCTTTCTTCAGCTCGCCACAGTGACGCTGTTTGCAGTAAAAACATTTTTGCACTTCTAAGCTCTAAATCAAGCTCACCCACCTGACGCTGAATTTTTGGCAGCGTAGCAATAGCTTTACCTAAAGCGGTTGGAACACGCTCGAGTGTGTAGCGAATCACATCATCTCGGGCTGCTAAGGCGATCCCTAGGTAAGTTGCTGCCATAAGCATGGCAAACCAAACATTTGCAGGTGATGAGCCTTCTTGTAATAAATGTTTTGCAGGAATAACGGCATTTTCAAAGTACAAATCATGTGAATCACTAGCTCTTAAACTAAGACTATCGCCCCATGTTCTTTCCCACCTTAACCCTACAGTGTCTTTAGGTACCCACATAAGCACAGCTTCATCTTTTAATCTTAAACGCACTAGCAAGTGACTTAAATGTTCACCGCCTGTTACCCAATTTTTATGACCCTGAAGAATATAAGTATCACCTTTTAGCTCAGCAAAAGTGTCAGGTAGACCGCCTCGTGAAGGACTCCCTAAACGAGGCTCACTAGCAACATTGTTAAGCAAATCACCCTGAGTAACTCTTTCAAAAAGCTCATCTCTTAAGTCACTCTTCCATACTTTTACTTCGTGCTCATGAGCAACCCCATGAAAGGTCATAGCTGCTACGAGGGCAGTTGAGCCACTTCCTTTAGCCAACTCTAACTGCACCGCAACGGTATCTTCTAAACTAGCTTCAAAGCCACCATGCGACTTAGGAACATTTAAAGCCATTAAGCCAGACCTTGCTAAATCAGCAATATCCTCAGCGGGTAAAGCACCTGCCTTGTCAGCAGCAGAAGCTCGAGTTTTGAATTTGGCTGAAACGGTTTTGGCAATTTCGAGTAAGTCAGGCTGTGTGAGTGCAGTCATAGCTTTAGTGTACTGTCTTAGTCATAAATTAATAGTTGGATGTTTTAGGTTCTGTATAAGTTGCTTTGCTTTATTGAGTCTGTACCTGAAAAGGTCTTTACTGTGTGTTCAATGCTAAGCTTGTTCAGATTTATTTCCAAAATCATCTGAAAGTTTAGAACTAATAC
>CAYGTA010000241.1:0-7476 GCA_964352605.1 uncultured bacterium
TAGTTCTTTAGGGAACCAAACGGAAAGGGTATTAAATACAGCAGCGACTTAGCAGATCTGTTTTTACTCACCCAGTTCGGTATTTATTGCAGTTCCAAGAAACATTGCAGCAGCGACTGAGTTGCTTTGTTTTTAGTCCCCTAGCATTCAGATACTTTTTTGTTCAGTGGTCACACGAATGGTTTGATGGTGCAAGCATTCGTGGAAACGCTATTAAAACAATGCAAGCGTTTTAAATGCAAAAAGCCGTACTATTTCCAAAATCAAAAAAGAGTCCTGCTAACAACCTTTAAGGGTAGTTAGCAAGACTCAGCTGCATTGAGATAAGTTAGCAGCTTTAGCCTTTTACAGCTCCTGCTGTTAAGCCTTCTACAATACGATTTTGGAAGACCAGTACAAGTGCAATGAGGGGCACCGTAATAATTAGGGCAGCTGCCATAATCTCGCCGGTAGGCTCTTGCATGGCAAAGGTACCACCCAATTGCGATATAGACACGGGCACTGTTCGTGAAAGTGGGTCTTGCAAGGTAAAAGTAAGAGCAAAAAGATATTCGTTCCAAGCTCCAATAAAGGCAAGCAGGCCTGTTGTTACTAGCGCTGGTGCTGTGAGTGGCAATAAAATGTACCAGAAGGTTTGTACAAAAGTTGCACCATCTACCTGTGCTGCTTGTAGCAATGAGTCTGGTAAACCTCTGAAAAATGAGGTGAGTACCCAGATAGAGAACGGCAAGCTAAACACCATATAAATAAAAATCAGTAGTAGGGTTGTTGGAATATTTAGCCAAGCTAGATCTTGTAAAGCTTTAATCACTTGAAATAAGCCCGACAAAATCGCAACAGCTGGGAACATAGTCATAGCCAAAATAACGTATAGCGTTACGGTTCGGCCTCTGAAGCGTAGCTTGCCTAAAGCGTAACCTGCAAAAGAACCTATGAGCAAACTAAGTAACGTTGTTGTACCTGCTACCAGAAAGCTATTCCAGATGCCTCTTAGAAATGCTGTATTGGTAAGAACAGCTTGAAAATTTCTAAATGAGATTTGTTGTGGGAAAAAGGTAGCGGGGGTTTGAATTAGCTCCGACTCAGTTTTGAGTGCAGAGATAAGTGCCCAGTAGAAAGGGAACAGTAGATAAATAGCAATAATAACAATGAGGATGTAAAAAAAGACATCACCAATAATTTTTCTTGTTTCTTTATTCATTAGGCATCCACCTTTAAGGTGCGCATGTAAAGCACAGCAAAGACAAAAAGAATTATAAAAATAATGACACTTGCAGCAGCAGAAAGCCCCATATCTTTAGCAGATACCAGAGTAAACTGCGCAAAGGTTGCCATTGAATAGCGACTTTCTCCAAAGACAACTTGAAACAAGTCAAATACCCTCAAGGAATCAAGTGTACGGAAAATAAGCGCTACAGCCATAGTCGGTACAAGGAGCGGTAAGGTTATTGAGAAGAATTTCCTAATTGTGTTAGCACCATCAACTTCAGCTGCTTCGTAAAGCTCCCCTGGAATGGTTGACAAGCCTGCAAGGAGTAAAAGAGCCATAAATGGCGTTGTTTTCCAAACATCAATGGCAATAATGCTCGGCATTTGTAAGACAGGGTTTACAAGAAAAACCGCGTTACCATCTCCCCAGCCGAATTGATCAAAAAGCGCATTAAAGAAGCCCGAGCGATTTGACTTAAACATCCATTCCCAAATAAGGGAAGAAACTACGGTAATGATGGCCCAAGGAACAAGCATGGTTGTGCGCATCGCCCCGCGTCCAAAGAATTTTTTGGCGAGGGCTAGAGCAATAATTAGACCCAGTAGCGTTTCAAAAAAGACTGCAACCACGGTAAAGGTCAGCGTATCGCCAACAGATTTAATAAAATCAGCGTTAGTAGCCCCTATAACGTAGCGTTTACCAAAAAAGCCAAACTCGCTTACTTCGCGGTAGCGTAGAGGTTGACGTGGCAAAACCGTAACCCATGATTCATATTGTCTTTCTCCATCTTCAATAACTTGTTGACCATTCGCATCAAGTTCTGGAGGTAACTCCCGAATCGTCATGCTTAAAAGATCACGATAGTTATCTAAACCAATAAAATTTGTTTCTTGAGCGCTTGCGAACCGTTTGTCGGTTACACTAAGGTAAAATACCTGAGCAAGAGGATAAATACCAATCAAAAATAATAATAAAAGTGACGGAAATAATAGCGTCCATGCGGTGCGTTCTTCCTGTCTTGCCAAATCAGAAAGTCCATTTGACTTAGGTGTTTTTGTCGAAACAGCCACCCTTCTACCTCCTTAAGTTAAATATTTAGTTTAGTTTATCATTCTTATCGTTTTTCCACGATTCACTGCTTCGCAGATAAATCGTGTCATCTTGGGTCATTGAAACAAAGACACCACGCGAACGTCTTAGGTTTATTGTGGAACTGTTATTAAGTTACTCCATAGAAGGTTTGCAACATACTGAATGGGTTTGTCCAGACGCTTCGCTCGGTACTTCAGGACACTCACTTAAAAGCTTTTAGCCAAGAACAGTCATAAACCAAAGGAGCGTAGCGGCTATGAAGGTCGGTACTTAGCAATCAAAGACTAGGGTAGCTTCTCTAGAAGCGAGTCCTAAACTAACTTCTCTAGAAGCGAGTCCTAAACTAACTTCTCTAGAAGCGAGTCCTATCATGCCTCTGGTTTAAGGCTGTTTTGCTCGGGTGAATTTGCAATTTGCAAATTCACCCTGGAGATACTTAATAGCTTTATTAATTCCAAACTCAAAAGGAGGTGCTAATCATAACGATCAGCACCTCCTTTTAAAAAATTTTTAAAAGACTACTGAGTTGCGTAACCTGTAATATCTTGAAGGTCAAGCTCGAGTAGTGCAAGTGCAGTTTCTGCATCTTCTTCACCTGTTAGTACGCTATGTACTGCAGAGAAGAATCTTTGAGAAACTTGTAAGTAGTTAGGCGCAGTAGCAGTTGAAGGACGTGCTACAGCACCTTCGAATACAGGAAGAAACTCAGCCATGAAAGCAGAATCAGAAGCTAAGAGTCTTTCGTCTTGGTAAAGTGCGGTGCGTGTAGGTAGTAAGCTACGACCAATTGCATTGTCAAGTTGGTTGTCAGCATTTGTTAACCAAAGAACAAAATCAGCAGCAACATCAGCACTGTCACTGTATTTAGATACAGCTAGCTGCCAGCCACCAAGCGTACCTGCGTTACGTGCACCTTCGCCAGAACCCATAGGTAAAGCAGCAACACCAAAGTTACCAGCAACAGCACTATCAGCACCATTACCTAAGCTGTAAGCGTAAGGCCAGTTGCGCATAAATGCAGCGTTACCAGCTTGCCAAATGTTACGCGCATCTTCTTCTTGGAAGCCTGTTACACCAGCAGGTGAAATGGTACCAACCCAGCTTGCAGCTAGTTCAAGTGCAGCAACTGCGTTTTCGTTATTAATAGTAATAAGTTTACTACCATCAGCTTGAACTTCTACGATTTCGCCGCCACCATTAGAGGTAACCCACTCGAGTGCGTCACAAGTTAAACCTTCGTAGGCGTTTCCTTGCCATACGAAGCCTGTGAAGTCTTCGTTGCCTTTAGCGCGCTCTCCATCTTGGATGGCTTGAGCAGCAGCGGTAAGGTCAGCCCATGTGGTTGGTGCGTCAAAGCCGTACTCTTCTAGTAAATCTGTGCGGTAGTAAAGTAGACCTGCGTCTGTGTAGAAAGGCATGCCGACTAGGTTTCCGTCTACAGTGTTGTTAGCAACAATTGCTGGGAAGAAGTCACCAACAGCGTCTTCAAATCCAGGATACTCGAAAAGGTTGACTAAGTGCTCTGCCATGTCGCCAGGCCAGATTACGTCAATTTCGAAAATATCTACTTCGCCTGATTGCGCTTCGAAGAACTGAAGGTACTGTTGAGCGCGATCTGTTGCAGATTCAGGGCCTTGGATAACCGTGATGGTTACGCCTGGGTTCATTGCCATGTATGCCTCTGCTTGTGCAGTTGCAGACTCTACAGCAACTGCGCTGTTACCGGTGATCCAATTTATCTCTTGAGCTGATGCAAATGCCATGCTTATGGCAACTAGCAAGAAAAGAATTCTTTTCATTTTTCACCTACTCCTATAAAATTTCGATTCAGCACAATCGTCTGCAGAACTTTTTAATACATTAAAAGTTGCCGACATGATTAGGTTGAATGCCTGATAACTATATCAGTTTTCAAGCAAATTATGCAAGTTTTAATATATTCACACAACTTTAATGTAGATTTTGCAGAAGTGATATTTTGATATGTAAATACGACAGTAGGAATTTAGGTAAAGATGACATGATTTACCTAAATATCGATGAGACTTCTTTTTAAAAGATAAACAAAGTTAAGGCATTAGTCTGTAAGTTTATACTAAATCAAGCGTTAAAAGCCTAACTTTTAGCTGGTCCAGTAGATGTTCTTAGAATAATTTGAAAGCCCAGCTCAGTATCAAAATCATAATCAGTTAAACCACCAGACAAACAAGCAATTAACTTTTCCGAAGCCAATTCACCTAACAGCGTTACAGGTTGCCGAATAGTTGTTAAGCCCACATAATGCGCCAAATCATTATCATCAAAGCCAATAATCGACACATCTTTAGGCACAGATAAGTGCAAATCAGCAAGCGTCTTCAAAGCACCCACAGCCATCTCATCAGAAGCTGCAAAAATCGCAGTTGGAGGTTGTGTTAAAGAATAAAGATGCTTCATAGCTTCAGCACCCCCCTCATAGACATCATTACCTGAAAGCTCTAAAACCTCATCATATTCAATACCGGCTTTGGTCAAAGCTGAACGATAGCCCTCCCGCCGAGCATCAAGAATACCCCAATCCTTAATAGCCTCATTAGTGTTGGTTGAGCTAATAAAGCCAATACGCCTATGCCCCAAATTAATTAAATGCTGCGTAGCCAACTCAGCTGCCGCCACATTATTAATATAAACACTAGGAAACACACCCGAACTAAACTCGAGTGTGACGCAAGGTATTTGATAGGCTTGCAAATTGGTAATCGTAATGTCTTCTAAAGGAAAGGTTATAACCACCAAACCGTCAATTAAACCTTGTTGCAAAATGCCTTCTATTTTTTGGCTTTGATCTTTAATGCCATCAACACCAAAACGAACAACTTCAAAGCCTGCAGCAATGAGTTTTATAGTAATAATGGTACTTAATTTACTAAAAAACCATTGATCGACTAAAGGTGACATAATGGCAATTCGTTTACTACCACTAACAGCCCTTGTAGCTCTAGGGCCAACAACATAATCAAGTTCTTTAGCAATACTAAGAATATGATCACGTGTTGCGGGTGCCACGTTTGGCAAGCCTCTTAAGGCGCGACTTACTGTAGCTGTTGAAACAGCAGCTTTTTTAGCGACATCATCAATGGTTGCAGCCATACGCCACCTTTTTAGCTATAGATAAATTTACTAGAAACAAAGTCTTAACCCTATCTTAATATGAGCCAGTTCCAAGTGAATCCTAACGACCACGCTAGCAAGCAAACCTGAAACTAAGCTCTAATAAGTGTAATACTAACAAAAATCAGCTGGGATTTCATGTAAGCGTTACAAAAACAAGCTTAAGATGAAGCAAGTAAAAACTCGAGTTCCTTCATCACTTCAGGATTTGCCATGACTTCTGTGTTGGGTACATTCATGCCATTCACAAAGCGTGATACCGCAATTTCCATAGCCTTACCACTACGCGTTCTGGGTAACTGTGATACTTGCAAAATACGCTTTGGTACATGCCTCGGGCTAGCCTTTGTTCGAATTGTGGTTTTAATGGTTTTAATAAGCTCATCATTTAAAGTACTACCTTCTTGCATAACAAGAAAAAGCCAAATAACCTCATCCCCTGCTTCTTTTTTACCTACCGCGCAAGCTTCAATGATTTCAGGCACAAGCTCTAAAGGACGATAAATCTCAGCCGTACCAATACGCACCCCACCCGGGTTAAGGGTAGCGTCACTACGCCCATAAATAACAATGCCACCTTCTTTAGTAAACGCAATCAAATCGCCATGTCGCCATTTGTTTGGGTAAAGCTCAAAATAAGCTGCCAAATAACGTTCAAACTCAGGGTCGTTCCAAAATTTCAAAGGCATAGAAGGCAAGGGATTCTGACACACCAACTCACCTAACTCAGCCTCGCTAAGTTCACCTTCTTCATTAAGCGAAACCAAATCAACAGCCAAAGCAGGCGCTTGAATTTGGCCACTATAAACAGGCTTTGTAGGCACACCAAGCATAAAACAACCCACAATATCTGTCCCCCCAGAAATACTGGCCAAATGAATATCTTCTTTAATATCGCTATAAACGAAATCAAAACCAGCAGGTGACAAAGGTGAACCCGTAGAAGCAAGCGTACGCAAACTAGACACATCAGCTAACGCCTTAGGCGATATATTTTGAGATTGCAGCGTATGAATATACCTTGCACTGGTACCAAAAAAACTTAAACCATGCTTCTCAACCAAACGCCACAACACGCCCAAGTCAGGTTGACCTGGCGACCCCTCAAAAAGCACAACCGTAGCTGCTTGTGACAAGGTAGAAACAAGCCAATTCCACATCATCCAACCACAAGTAGAAAAATACAAAACCTTATCTTCAGGCTTAATATTTGAATGCAAATGAAGCTCAACATGATGCTTAAGTAACGCCCCGCCCGCCCTATGAACCATAGCCTTAGGTAAACCCGTCGTACCCGAAGAAAACAAAATATAAAGCGGAAAATCAAACGGCAAAACCTCAAACTTAAGCTCCTCACCAAACTCGAGCCAGTCTTGCCATAAACTACAACCCTCAGTTACTTCTATCGCTTCATGACCATAAGGCAAAAGGACAATCTGCTCAACAGTCGGCATAGCAGCAGCTAAAGCCTGCACTGTCGCTAAGGTATCAAAACGCTTTCCTCCATAAAAATAAACTGAACTGGCAAATAGAAGCTTCGGCTCAATCTGCGAAAACCTTGCCTTAGACGCCTCAAAGCCAAAATCAGGCGAACAACTACTAAAAATAATACCCAAACTCGAGCATGCCAGAAAAGCAATAAGTGTTTCTGAAGTGTTGCTTGCAAAGGCGCTCACCCTATCACCTTTAACAAGCCCTTGTTTTCTAAGAGCAGCAGCGCAAGCTGCCACCTCTTGCCGCAGCTCAGCAAAACTCAAACTTCGCTCAAAGCCTGTTTCCGTAACACTAATAACCGCCATTTGCTCAGCCGACTTAAGTGCTTTAGGAAACAGCAACTGCTCTGCATAATTAAGGCTAGCCCCTTCAAACCACTTGGTAAACGGCATAGGGTCATCACTCATAACCCTGCTGTAAGGCATTTTAAAGTCAATACCTGCATAGGTCACGTAAAAAGACCAGAACGCATGATTGTGACTCACTGACCAGGCATGCAAATCATCATAATCTTTCAGGCTTAGCTTAAA
>CAYGTA010000242.1:0-7457 GCA_964352605.1 uncultured bacterium
GACTGTTCCGACCATCGGCAGAAGCTCTTAAGGGATTAAGAATGAGTACAAAAAGTTAAGGGTGCAATGCTTGTTAGAAATGAAATCAGAAGGCTTTGAGCCATTGAAACAAAATCACTTAGTCAACTTCTCAGATTTAACGTAGACTTGCTTTATTGCGCCTCAACATTACTCAAGCTAAACGCGTTTATTCAACAAACCATAAAAAAACTGTAACAAAGATGCTTTAGCCTAGGTATATAGCTACCTGAACGCTTCATGCCTATTACTGATGAATTGGATACCAAAGCCTATGTTGAAATGCATGTTTATCTTAATCTTTTTGTTTTCTTTTGGTCACACCCAATCCTTGATTGGGCAAGATGGTTGGCTTTTTCAGCAAGATAAATACGGCTTTCAGCAAAGCAACAAGCCAGCCTCAACTCAAAAAGCTCTTCAGCATATCGTCGTGATTGATAAACTACTTAAAGCTAAAGACATCACTTTAATACTTAGCTTAACCCCTGCCAAAATGGGTCTCTACGAAACACAACTACCCGAAGGCTACAGCTTAAACTCGAGTCTTGAAGATCGCTACACTCGAGCGCTTGATTACTTGCGCGCTGAGGGCGTTTTGGTTGCAGATGTCAAAACAGCGTTTGCTAATTCTGAAGCTTTGCTAGCTGACTTTCCTTTATTTCAGCGGCTTGATCATCGTTGGTCATCTCAGGGTGCTCTGTTAGCTGCTGAAGTAGTAGCCAAAGAACTTAAAGACAATGCTGCTGATTTGCTTGATAGCATTGCAACTGTCGAGTACAGCCTAAGCGAAATAGGTGAAAGTACTTACTCAAACTCGAGTCTTTATGATTTAGCTAGCACTGAGTTAAAAGCTACTTTGTCAGAACAAGGCTACTATCCTGAAGCTTTTAAGCAATTTGGGTTTGAGCTTATTACAGAAAGCAATGAGGGTCTTCTTAAGGAAGGTGTGCCAGAAATAGTGCTGGTGGGCACAAGTTTTTCGCAAGGCGAGCTTGACAATGCTTGGCCTTTTCATAGTGCTTTGCAATATAATTTAAGTAAAGAACTTAGTAATGTTGCGCAAGCAGCTAAAGGCCCTTGGGAACCCCTATCTGATTACCTAAATGACGCTGCATTTAGTGAAACCCCTCCTAAAATAATTGTTTGGGAACTGTGGGAGCCCTTTCTTGAAGCGTTCGGGCAAGCAAACCTAAACTCTGATTGGCTCATAAATAACTCGAGTCAACTTGCAGGTAGTTGCTTGGAGCCCCTTAATTCGGTAACTAAAGTACGCTCAAATGGTCGACTTGATTTTAATCATGGTCTTAAGTTACTTAATAGCGACACTGAAACTTATATAGAATTCCGTTTAGAAAACCAACTAAATTTAAGCCATTACTTGCATTTTCAAGGACAATTTGAAAACCCTGAGACTACCACCTTAGGCATTGAGCTTAACGGTTCTAACTGGCAACGAAACTTAAGTTTAGCCATTCCAGAAAGCCAGCAACAGAACTTCAATATTCCTCTTTATCCAGCAAGTGGCAATGCTCCTCAAAGTCTGAAGCTTTACCCTGGGCCAAGTACAAACTTTCACCTTAGCGAAGTACAAATCTGTACTCTACCTGACTACGTGTTAGCTGCCCTTAACCAGCCTCTAAGCGAAGCTAATCTAGGCATGCAAACCCCCTCTAGTATTTTTAGTAATGGCTTAGGCGGTGTTGAAGAAAACTATGGTCGCTGGGGTTTAGGGCCAAGCTCAGAGCTCACTTTTTACCTGAATGAAAGCAAAACTATAGACCTTGGTTTAGCCTTTATTAACCCCATTGAAAGCCAAGGACTCGAGTTACGCTTTAACGGTGAACTTCTAAAAAACTATGCTGACTTGCCGCAGGATGCGTTTATTCAAGAGCGTTTAAGCTTAGCAGGCAAACTAGGCATAAACAAACTCGAGCTTAAGTATGATTTGTGGAACGGGCTAGGTGATGTTAAAACCAGTGAAACATCAATGCCGTTTGCAGTTTTTTTTGAAACCCTTGGTTTGTTTGAAGCTGGTCAAGTTGTTTTCACGCCTTCAGATAATCTTGCAGCTCTTGAGTCTAGGCTTAGCAAAGTTAGTGCTTTTCCTATTCAAGATATTGCAAAACTGTCTGAGACGCAAAACATTTCTATAAATGGCTTTTCTGGTGTTGAGGATGGTCTGCGACGTTGGGCGCTTGGCCCTCAGAGTAGTTTAAATATTGAAACAGCCCAGCCCACAGTTATTCAAATTGAGATGAATTTTTTTAATCCTATTGCAGGTCAAGCTGTTTCGGTGAGCTTTAATGGTGAGAATGTTGAAACCATTTCAGATATAGCTTCGCAAAGTATTGTGGAGCGTAGCTACACTTTAGAAACCCAAGCTGGTGACAACGTACTTAGTTTAAGTTACGCAGACTGGAACTTAAATAATGCCATTATTTCAGAGCAAGACACGCGCCCCATGGCCATTTTGTTTAATCAGCTTAGTTTAGAAGATTTAGCCCCTGAATCTCAGACTGTTGAAGCTACTACAGCCCCACTACCTGTAGCTGCGGAGTCGCTAGTTAAATTTGTTGAGCTTATTGAGCAATCTACTTCTGAGGTAAGCATTTCAGGCTTAGCAGAGCCTGATGATAATCAATTCCGTTGGTCACTTGGTCCTGAAACACAGCTTAGCTTTACAAGCGACACAGCTGAGTCACTTAGTTTTGACATGACTTTTTTTAATCCTATTGATGGCCAAGATATAAGCATTCGTTTTAACGGCAAAGTTGTTCAAAACTTACCCCAAGTTTATCCGAACACCGAAATGAGCTTAAAGTTCTTTTTAACCAGCTCACCCGGTTTAAACCAACTAAGCATTAGCTATAGTCACATTAATGGTGAGCATGTCACATTTGCGCCAAATGACCAGCGTCCTTTAGCTTTACTTTATAAAAGCTTAAATCTCTCACTCGAGCCTTAGGTTTTTAGGCGTAGGCGTCTGTGAGCTAATTTCTTTAAACCCCTAGACAGTGACCCTCTAAGAAATCTGGTGCCGCAGCATTCTACGGTATTTATAGGCAAGCATAGGAGCTAGTGAAACTTAACTTCACTAGCTTTTTATTTTCTTGGCTTTAGGTAGCGTTTCGTCTTTCGTAACGCCTCTCGGGGCCTTTAGGAATGGTATAGTTTTATGATTTGGATGCCCTTTTTTAAGTTTAATTTTTATGATTTAACTTGAGCTAAATTAAGTTGAATGGGAGGCTATTTTGAACGAAGGCGAAGTAATACCAATACAGATTACCGAAGAGGTAAAAACAAGTTTTATTAATTATGCTATGTCGGTCATTGTTGATCGCGCCTTACCTGATGTTCGTGACGGTCTTAAGCCAGTACAAAGACGCATTCTTTACGCTATGCATAGTGAAGGTTTATTTAGTAACCGTAAGCACTCAAAAAGTGCTGGTGTGGTCGGCGAGGTCATTAAGAAGTATCACCCGCATGGTGACAGCTCTATTTATGAAGCTATGGTGCGTTTGGCGCAATGGTGGAATGTTCGTTATCCACTCGTTGACGGTCAAGGTAACTTTGGATCTATTGATGGTGACCCTGCAGCTGCTTATCGTTATACCGAGGCGCGCATGTCAGCACCGGGCGAAAGCATGCTTACCGACATTGAAAAAGAGGTTATAAGCACCAAACCTAATTTTGATGATACAACGGTTGAGCCTGAAGTTTTACCTTCAGCTATTCCAAATTTGCTTATCAATGGCGCTTCTGGCATTGCTGTAGGCATGGCAACCAATATTGCACCTCATAATCTATCTGAAACCATTGATGCTCTTATTGCTATGGTAGATAACCCTAGAATTACGCTTGATGAAATCATGGAACACATGATTGGCCCTGACTTCCCTACAGGCGGCATTATGAATAGTGCAGGCATTAGGGATGCTTTTGAAACAGGTCGCGGGAGTATTCGAATTAGAGGTCGCGTGCGTTTTGAAGAGCGTAACAATAAACACTCGATTGTTGTTACCGAAATACCTTATCAGGTTAACAAAACCACGCTCATTCAAACCGCTGCTTCTGTAGTCAGAGCAGGTAGAATTACTGATCTTTCTACCATTCGCGATGAGAGTGACCGTCAAGGCATGCGTATCGTCTTTGAATTAAAGCGAGGCTCACATCCTGAAGTAGTTCTGCATCAGCTTTACAAATATACACAGTTACAATCTACTTTTAGTGTTAACAACGTTCTAATTGTCAATAAATCACCTAAGCTTTTATCTTTAAAAGAAACCCTCAAGTATTATCTTGACCATCGTACAGATGTAATTCGTAGACGTACTAAGTTTGAACTCAAGAAAGCAAAAGAACGCGCTCATATTTTAGAAGGTTACATTAAAGCGCTTGATCAGTTAGACGCAGTCATTGCTTTAATTCGCGCATCTAAAGATGGACCTGAAGCAAGAAGCGGGCTTATGGAAAGCTTTGAGCTTAGTGCCATACAAGCCCAAGCTGTTCTAGACATGCGCTTACAGCGCTTAACAGGTTTAGAACGAGACAAACTCTTAGAAGAATATAGAGAAGTCCAAGCTGAAATCACGCGTCTAGAAGCCATTCTTGGTGACAAAGTCATTCTTAAACAAGTCATCAAAGATGAATTCTTAGATATCAAAAAACGCTTTGGTGACGAACGCAAAACCCATATTGGTGACTTGAGCGAAGACATATCTAAAGAAGACTTAATTGCTGAAGAACTCATGGTTGTAACCATGACCCAAGGTGGCTACATTAAACGTACCCCCATTAGCAGTTACCGCTCACAATCACGTGGTGGGCGAGGCGTCAATGCTCAAAAGCAAAAAGAGGATGATGTTAATTCACTTCTCTTAGTTGGCAGTACTCATGATTACTTGCTGTTCTTTACAGACCGAGGTCGTGTCTACCGCGAAAAAATATATGACCTACCTGAAGCAGAAAGAGCTGCCAGGGGCAATCATATTCGAAACATCCTACCCTTCGAAGGTGACGAAGAAGTACAAAGCGTACGCACCCTAAAAGACTTCGATGTAGATGGTTACTTCTTCTTCGCAACCCGCCAAGGCAATGTAAAACGCACAGCCATACGTGAATACAGCAACATTAATGCCGCAGGGCTGATCGCCATCAACTTACAAGATAGCGATGAACTTGTATCTGTCAAAATTACAGATGGCACTGCAGATGTCGTACTTGCCACCCACGAAGGACAAGCTATTCGCTTTGAAGAAACCCAGGCAAGAGATATGGGACGCGCAACCCAAGGTGTCATTGGAATAAGACTACGTGAAGGCGATTACGTAGTAAGCCTCTCAGCCATCTCAGGCGATAACAAAGAAGAAGCAGAACTCTTAACCCTATCAGAATACGGCTTTGGCAAACGCACCAAACTCTCCGAATACCCCATACAAGGACGCGGTGGCCTAGGTGTCATAACCCTAAAAGTCACCGAAAAAACAGGCAAAGCCGTCATGCTTGACTATGTCTTAGGTGACGAAGAACTCTTCGTACTCTCTGAAAACGGCGTACTCATAAGAACTCGAGTGAAAGAAGTTAGTTCTTATGGTCGTTCTTCGCAAGGTGTCACGATTATGCGTTTGGGTGATGATGATAAGGCTGTTTCAGCTATGGTTATGCCGCCTGAAGAAAAAATAACAGCAGTTGCTAAGGCAGATGCAAAGGGTGATGATGACCCTGAGAAGCTCTTAAACTAAATTCTCTTTTCTTGAGTAAAGACCCTAGCTTTTAGCCTCGCTAGGGTCTTTACTTTTTTACAAAATAAAACATGATAAGCTAAACCTATAATGAGTTCTAAACCCAAAATCATACTTGATTGCGACCCCGGGCATGATGATGCTATTGCCATTCTTTTAGCGGCTAAACACTGCAATGTTCTAGGCATAACTACCGTTGGGGGTAACGTACCTTTAGAGCTCACCAGCCGAAATGCACTTATCTGCACTCAAATTTTCGAATCTGACATTCCTGTACATGAAGGTACTGCTTTACCCCTCATTAATGAGGCGGTCCATGCGCCTGATATACATGGTGAGTCAGGTTTAGGTGGCCCTGTGCTACCAGACTTAAAGCGGTCTTTAGCCAGCAAAGAAGCTGTACAGTTTATTATTAATACCGCTAGAAAAGAAGATGATTTGTGGCTTGTAGCCACAGGTCCTTTAAGCAATGTAGCGCTAGCCTTAAGCCAAGCACCTGATATTGCGAAAAAACTTAAAGGCATTTCCATTATGGGTGGCGGCACATTTGGTAACCGCACACCTGCAGCTGAATTTAATATCTATTATGACCCTGAAGCTGCCGATATTGTTTTTCGAAGCGGCGCAACCCTACTTATGTGCGGCTTGAACCTTACACATCAATTTGGAATTCACAAAGAAGAATTAAGCACCATGCAAACAATAGATAATGCTGCATCACGCTTTGTAAGTGACATGATTGCTTTTTTTGGAAAAACCTACGAAGATCGCTACTTCGGAAATTTCTTCCCCCCCTTACATGACCCTTGCGCCATACTGGCCCTAAGTCACCCAGACATTCTGGTTTTTGAAGAACGCAATGTCAGCATTGAACTAACAGGCAAGCACACTCGAGGTATGACCGTAATAGATCAACGCGGTGTCAAAAACAACCTAATTCAAAATGCACATGTTGGCATGACTATTGATAGAGAGAAAGCACTCAATATACTTTTAGAAACCATGAGAGCTTACAACTAAGCTTATGATTCACTTTCAAGACGTAACCAAAACCTACTCAAGAGCCCACATTCACGCGCTACAAAAAGTCTCTTTTCGTATTGATCAAAGTGAATTTGTGTATATAACAGGTCACTCAGGTGCCGGCAAATCAACCCTTTTATCTTTAATACTAAGACGCATCATGCCTTCAGAAGGCAGCGTTTACATTTTAGGGCAAGACTTAAGTAAGCTTAAAGAAAGCAAACTCCCTCTATTACGCCGAAAGTTAGGCATGGTCTTTCAAGATCACCGCTTACTGCCGCACTTAAGCGCCATAGATAATGTCATTTTTGTACTACGTGCTACCGGCGAAAAAGGTGATTACGAACAACGCGCCTTAAGAGCTTTACGGCAAGTCAACTTAGCACACAAACGAAAAGCCTTCCCTGTTGAACTGTCTTTAGGTGAACAGCAACGCGTAGCTATAGCAAGAGCGCTAGTAACCAACCCACCCGTATTACTATGTGACGAGCCCACAGGCAATCTTGACCCTGACACAAGTTGGGAAGTTCTTGAAATTTTAAATGATGTAAATTTAAAAGGTACTACGGTTATGGTGGCAACCCATTCACGTGAACTTGTAGATCAATTAAGAAAACGCACCATAGTGTTAAGAAATGGTCGCGTCGTTCGAGATGACGAACAAGGCGGCTATAG
>CAYGTA010000243.1:0-7447 GCA_964352605.1 uncultured bacterium
AAAGCATCTAAACGCTAGCTAACATAAAGTTTCTTGAGTTCCTCTCTCACTTTTTTATAAACTCCCAAATAGTAATCTACTAACTACATAGATGAGTTAAGTAACTCAGCAAGCTATTGCTGCCGAGCTATACTTATTGACTCTAAAGACAAAAAGTATGCCGCTTGATTAAATTCACGGTAGGTTCCTGCCAAAGCTACGCGTTGATCACCCAAAGTTTGCACAGTTCCTAAACTCACTCCTGATACTTTGGCATTAACTAGCCGAATAGTGGAGTTTTGAATAAAGCCTGGTGTATCAAGGACTTGTATAAGCGTTTGGATTTCTGAATCAAGATTCTCAAAACTTAGGGTTACATTATTATTAACCCAGCAATGCGCAGCAACATCGTTAAGTAAGTCTCCTTCAAGATTTAAATTCGTTACTATAGTTTGATTTTGCATGCTTGCTAAAACCGCTAAGAGAGTGTCTTTATTGCTACAGACAAGAAGTTCTGTGCTAACTGTGTCACCGTCATTAAAATTTTTCAGGGTTTCAGTAAAGTCCATAGTTCCTATAACTGCTACCGTCTCTTGTGCGTTTACAAAGACAACCAAGTTTACTAAAACTACTAATAAAAACGACAAAGAAACCCTGTTTAACATAGGCCTGCCTCCTAAAAAATATTTTTATTTAAACTTAGCATACGGGTATTTTGTTGGTTAAAAATAAGCTTTTTGTGACAGCAAAACTCAAGAAGCAGTGTACCTGAAGTGTTTATTTTAGATTCCATCATGCTTTTTAATTAAGCATTGACTTAATTCCGCTATCTTGTATTTCTTAGCGTTGGACATATCGTTGTTTTTACAAAAACGCTTCCGTCGGTTAGTTTATTGTGTCCTAAAAAATGGCGTTTTTGAGCTAACGATTATAAATTGGTCGACGGTAGTTTGGATCGGTAATGTTTACACATTCAATACCCCAGCAGCGTGCTAGATCTTCAATCAAATGGGCAATATGTCCTACACCTAATGCAAAGTGGTGTGTTGGTCCAGCTAGACTCCAATTTGGGGTTTTTGCCTCCGAAGAAGCAAAGGATGCTCTCAAATTTATCCTTTTCTAACTGGTTTTGCTTATTTAAGACCCGCGTTGAAAATACTGTTAATAAACCTGCTATTACCGTAATAAAAGGAAGAAAAATATCGACAATAGAACTCAAAATCTGCTCCAATGCTTAATGATGGAGTTCAGCTGCATTTTGAACAACATCAATTATCAAATATAAGTAGTGTTTCATTAAATTTCTCCAGAGGTAAAATGTCAGTTGCAACGACTGGTTGCAAAGCAAAACGCGGGCACAGAAGTGTGGAGTAAGGGAAGTAAATTGAGATGTACCCCAAGCACTTTAATACACATTGTAGAGTTAAGAAACCTCGTGCCTGACGCGAAAAATTGCTTGGCAACTATAATTATGAATCAAATGCTCCATAATACCTGTAGATAGCATCATTTGCTTCACTTCAGTAAATTCATAATAAAAAAATATGAAAGCATTTCTCTCTCCTGACACAACCACGTTTCGCAGTTTAAAATCATGCAAGCTAAAATTAGTTTAACAAAAAAAACAAGAAATAAATCAAGCAGCTCCCTATTCTTTAGAGGCTTCTCTGAATGTCTGTTCAATCAAGCTGCTAAATGTAAGACCATTAGTGGGGGAATAATCCCCTTTAATTTAGGACTTTTCTAAGAAATCTCAATAATGAATATATGACTATATGATTACCTATCTATACATATATACGTATAGACGACTAGTTTTAACCTAATTTGATATCCCTAGTTGTTTGTTGAGTGCGGCTACTACTACATCGCTCATGTCCTTTTTCTGCTTCAGGGCTTGGAGTTTAAGCTCATCTCTTAAACTTTCTGGTACAAGAACATTCATTTGCACCCATTTGTTTCGTTTTGAATCTTTATTTGGTTTACGCCCTCTAATATCTTCTGATTGAGCTTCTAAGTCAGGAGTATTGCTTTTACTTTCGATTAATTGCGGACTGGATTCCATGACCTCGGCTAAGGATGGTCGTTTGCTTTTAGTCATTTAATTCCCTCCATATTTCAAGATACTCTTCGAGAAATGTTGGAGTATCTCCAAATGCTTTTTCATATGCTGTTAAATTACGTATTCTCGTTTCGAATACAGGATAGCCTTTTAAGGCTTCTTCTGCTTCTTTTGCTAGGCTTTTTCGTTTGTCGAACTTTGTTAATAGAATTGCTACGTCTATATCTTTTGACGCTTGAATGTCTTTGAGGAGCATGAGTGTAGGCATCATTCTGTCAATATCAAGTCCTGTTGGAATTACTGGGACTATCACATGATCTGCCACCATGCTCACTCTGGAAAGTATCTCCCTATTATTTGGTGGAGTATCTATAAAGACGTGGTGATTTGTTTTAACTAACTCTTTAGCTTGTTGGGCAAGGCTGTTTTTTTCTGCGATTACTACTTGAAAGGGTAAGTTTGCGCTATGGCCACTCCAGCGAATTGCACTATTTTCTTCGTCTGCATCTATGACAACAGTAGCTGTTTCAAAAGCGCTTATGGTTGCTAAATGCATGGTGGTAGTTGTTTTTCCAACCCCACCTTTTAGTGAAGTTACTGCATATATCTTCATTCGATCAGTCTATAAAAGAATAGACGTATAGTCAAATATTCATATAAATGTCTATACGTCTAGGTGAATATTCGTATAGGCAACTTTGTGATTAATCTTAGAGCTGATAGGCTAAATTATCTGCTTACTTTTTTGATTTACTTGCAAACTGACCTTGTTAGGAGTAAATATCTTTGCTAGAAACGTCAGATAATTTTTTGAGACCCAATCTTTTTTAAATTTATTTTCATAATAAATTTCAATAATGTCTTCGTTCAGGAAAACTTCTATATTATCGAACCAAGAATTATAGACAGCAACATCATATTCTTTGATTACTGCCTCTTTTAGTGTTTCATAAAGAGGATTGGGATTATTTAAAGTTATATTTTCTAATGTATCTTCTAGCTTTGGTAAGATATAAATTTTAGGGCTTTGTCTATCCTGAAAAACCCTATCTTGGCTAACAATTGAAAAGCGAAGGCTTGATATTCTTCTACCTTGTTTTTTCTCTTCGAAGTCAAAGGTTATATCAGTGTGTTCACTTAGTTCTTCTTGGACAGGCTTAAGTATATATTTCTTGATTCTGCCATAAGAGTAACTTTCTGGTATGTCTAATACTTCGATTAACTCATCAGTAGATATTGTGCGTTCACCAGTTCGTCGAAATTGTTTAAGTAGCTCATACATTCTGATGGCATATTTTCCCTTTAGTGGGAGAATGTTTCTAATATCATAGCTTGTATAGTTTCTTTGTAATTCAAGTAGAAAAGGCTTAAGTTTAGGATGAAATGATACTTCTACATATCCAGCACCATTCTTATAATAGGCTGAACCTAAAAAATGAGTCTGGAGAAGATCTCCATTTGGCAGAACAATCTCTACCACTTTTTTTAACAAGTTATGGGTGATTTCTTTTGCCCTAGAATATTCGCCCTTATGATTGGTGCCTGTTAATTCTACAAAGTCTTTTATATTTATTCGGTATGTCGCAAAATCACTGTCTTCTTTCTTGATTTGAGCGACCATAGCAAGATATAGTTTTTGTTCTGAAACTGATAAGGAGTGTCTGGAGTTAATCAGGCGATTATGCTGAGTGACGACATTTCGTTCACTAATTTTTTTTGTTTGCTCTATAGCCACCTGATACCAACCTCTAACCCTAGGTGACACATCATATAGAGGTTTTCGTTCAAAAGTAAAGGAACTTTAAGATTTTACTTTTAACCCCATTTTTTTTACAGTCACCCCATTTTTCTTACAATTAACCCCATTTTTCTTACAATTAAACCCCATTACTTTTACACTTAACCCCATTACTTTTACTTTTTCAGGGTAGTTTTAGCTTGCCAGACAGGCTTTCTAGGAGCCGAAAACCTTATTAAAACCTTTAAAAATCTTTTAAAACCCCTTAAGGGATCACCCCATTTTTTTTACAGTTAAAATTGTAAACAGAATTTGATGTATTTTTGGAATTCGCTAACGCTCATACTTTTTTCAAATAGTTTGGCTTAAAAAAGCATACTTACTTCCACTCCATGCCTCAACAATGCTTCACTTCGTTACGCACCCTAAAGGGTTAGTCGCTAACGCTCCTAATTATTGACCCATTCCGCTACAGTAAGAAAAATATAAAGTCGCCCAAACAAAAAAATAAAATAATGAATTTTAAAATTCATAGAGTTAGTGGATTTTATTTGTTTAAGTAGGTTAAAAACGATTTATGACAACTTACCCCAACTTCAGAGCTTCGCTAACAGGTTATTTAACAAATAAAGAGTTCTAGTGAAGAAAAATTTATTCCGCGCCTCAGCAAGCAGCTGAGGCGTTTTTAGAGGGGGTTTAAAGTGAGTTGAGGTAAAAAAAATTACATTCATTGGAGTTTGAGCAAGAATACTGATGAATTTTGGAGCTTGAGTTAAAGGCAAGCACGCAATGATAGTGATCTACAAGTAAACAGGTAAACTAAAAGAAGTCTTTATTCAGCTATCTAATGTTAGAGCCAATAACATTAATTTGATCTTTGGAGCTAAGGGCAAAGACTTACCTGAAAATAATAATAGTATTGCTAACTCGACTATCTAGTGACAAATAGGCTTCATTTTCTTTAAATGAGCTTTAAGCGAAGGGCAGCCGATTGGCTACCCTTATTAGTGATTGTAAAACCAAACGCAAAGAAAAAACCGTCAGCACTGTTCTAAAAATAACTGCCCAGAGGGTAGGGGAGATAGCAAGCCGTCCCTATATTAGGTTTTAATCAGTTATCTATTATCTATTATCTATTACAAAGCTTTTGTGCCCTAGCTAAAATCAAGATATAAAGGACTTATGGATCAGTAAAGCAACCAAAAAAGCTAGTTGGCTTTTGAAATGTTGGATAAAGAAAATTATCCAACGGTTTTGCTGTCTGATTAGTAACGGTTTGACGCCTAGAATTCATACTAGGCTCATGTACAACTTCCTCGGAAACGTGATAATGCCTGTTAAAATAGTTCAATTCGTGTTAAGCAAGCGCGCACAAAGCTTCCTAAGGGGCAAACGGCGAGCCGCTTCAGAAACCACGTCACAGACGCTTAAACTTAGTTTAGAAAGGTATACCGTCGCATAAGATGTATTATCGGACGGTCAAACTTTAAGCCTTAAAATCTCAGATTGAGCAAGTTATAAGAATAAGAGAGTCAGAAGTTAATTAGGTTAGTTCACGGATTGGCTAACCTCGGATTTTTGCGGTCTCGAAGATCTTTATTTAGATTTTCCTTACAAACAAAATTTATCCATGGACTCTGACGAAATCTCAAGCAAGTTTTTGCATTGAGATTGTCAAGCTAAAGAATCCCTTTTTTAAGAAGCGTAGGTCGAGATGGCTAACTACTCTCCAAAATACGTGATATAAGGCTTTCGACTCAGCAATCACAAAACACATGCTATTAATGTGTAACTATATATAGTCACAATATGACCAAGCGCGATAAACTCATGAAGAAGGCAGAAGAGAACCCCAAGGGGTTGCGGTTCTCGGAGTTTGAAACGCTGATGGAGCAACAAGACTGGAAGCTTGATAGACAGAAAGGAAGTCACCGTATTTGGAAATCACCCAAAGGGACACCGCTTCCTGTTCAAGAAGCCAAGGCTGGTAAAGCTAAAGGCTATCAAGTGAAACAGTTCTTAGTGATTTTGGAGGATGAAACATTATGACCCAACAAGATTTTGATGGCTTTACAGTAAATGTCTTTCTTGATGATGATGGCGAATGGCTAGCTCATTTTGTAGAGCTGCCTAATATCTCGGCCTTTGCCGATAGTCCAGATGAAGCCGTAACAGAACTTAAAGCCGCATGGGAACTCACAAAAGAAAGCTACCGTGATACAGGCCAAGATATACCTGTAGCCCCAGCAAACAAAAACTACAGTGGTCAGTTCAACGTTCGACTTGATAAACGGGTACATCGCGCCTTGGCCGTAGAAGCTGCTCAAGCAGGTATAAGCCTAAATGCGCTTGTGGCGCAAAAACTTGCTAAAGACGCTCAACACCCTCATTAGGTTTGTTAGACAGTTATGCTTCATCAGTGTCGGAAATTTCGTGATGTCCTAATTGAAGATTTAAAATTCATTTAGGACAAGCATATATAAAAGTTGCCCTAGAAGAATTTAAACACAATCAACATGTCAAGAAGCTGCCAAAGAACTGGATGTGGCTCAGTAAAAAATTGAACTTGCCATTAGCTCTGCAAGCCAGAAATGCTCAGAAAACTACCTTGAATTTATCTTGTACTGCTTCCAAACCAAAGCAGAGAAATAATCCATTCCGACCACTGATCATAATCTCTATTACGTGCCAATGGGATAAACGCACTAAAGAAACCTATTATAACCATCGCGCAATTGCAGAGTAGAAACTAGATAGACTCCTTAAAGAGGATGCAGTTGTTCACCACATCAACAATACATCACCGATAATCACCCAGAAAACCTTTATATCTTCAGTAGCCAAAGCGCGTATTAGCTGTTAGATGGTTACGAAAAACGAAAACAAGAAGGCGTCTATCACTTATTCACTATTGATGAATTCCTAGTCACTCTAGGCCAGTGGGTGATTCGATAGATGTTCGATTTTTGCCTCCTCAAAAGCTAGCTATTTGTTAGTTAACAACTGTTTGATGGAAATACTCAGTCCTTGTTTTTATAGCAGGCTACCACCAAAAAATATTTGCACGTTAGAATCTAGAATATGAACCTTGAGTTGCTAAACTCATTTCAATCAATAGAAAAAATATCAGCCCCAGAGAATCTTCCAAATTTTATGATTCTTACTGGCTTGAATGGGTCAGGTAAGACACATCTCTTAAAAGGAATTGAAGATGGTGCGATACAAGCTGTCGATAGTAATGGTAAGCCTAAAACTGCTAAGTTTTTTGACTATAGTTCACTAAGGCCACGAGATCAGAAAGTGGCAAGGGCATCTCGTTATTCTGAAAAGAAGTTAATGTGGCAGGTATTAAAGCGCTCTAGAGATGCTTTAGATGCTGATATTCGAGAACGTTTGTCAGAATATTTTGGTGAAGAGTTTAAATCTGAATTTCTTTTGGAATTAGTGAACGCATCGGATGAAGACTTGATTTCTATGGTTTTATATGAATTTGAAGAGGAAATTGAACCTGAAGTAATTCGAGTTATTCTTGGCGATTTTAGTGAGAAGGTTGTCGATAAGGTTGAATCTATATTTGAAAAAGAAACTTCAGTCCCTGCTAATCAACAACAGACAGGTAATATTTTTACGAGAGATGTGAATAAGCTATCTGAGCTTTTGGAAGCTGC
>CAYGTA010000244.1:0-2844 GCA_964352605.1 uncultured bacterium
CTACGCTCTGACTCACTCAGTCTTATGACACGATTAAATCAGTTTAGTATTAGTTGACAAAAATAACACTGTTAAGTAATATATAGCTGTAATGAAACCAAAAGAGACAACTCGAGCTGAACGCATTAAGAGTGCCAGCACTAGCCGTAGGCAAGCTAAAAAAGAAGAGCTTCGCAGTGCTATTTTAGAGGCTGCTTTAGCTTTATTTGAAGAGCATGGTTATGAAAAGTTTTCGCTTCGCCAAGTTGCTGAAACGGTTGGTTACACCCCAACCACTATTTATCTTTACTTCGCAAATAAAGATGCTCTACTCTTTCAAACCGCTATGGAGGGCTTTCGTACTTTTGGTCAAAGGCTTCAAGCGGCTTATGACAGCTCAAAGGATCCTCGTGAGCGCTTCTTACACATTGGTCAGGCTTATATTGCCTTTGGACTCGAGCATCCGGTTCATTATCGTCTTATGTTTATGCAGCGTGGTGAATTTATGGAGTTGACGCCCGATAACGATTGTGAATCTGTGATTGATTCTTTTAAAGTTCTGCAAGATTCTGTACTTGATTGCATAAAGGCTGGTTTTTTAGAAGAAGGTGAAGTAGAAACTTATGCCAATACAGCGTGGGCTTTTGTGCACGGCATTGTTGCGCTAGCTATTAGTGTGCCTTCCATTGATAAGGCACAGGTAAGCAAAATGCAGGCACAGTTTGAGCATACCTTTCAAGAGGGGTTTTTTAAATCAGCTCAATAAGTAAAATTTTTTTTACATATAAATAACAGTGTTAAGTGAAAAACAGTATTAAAAGGAGAATTAAAATGGCATCTAGGCAAGTTCAAAACCCAATCCGTCATAAGCTAAAACAATTTAAAGAAACGCACTATGGCTTCTTACTCTCAGCCTACTTTACAATTGGCTTACTCATCTTCTTTAGTGTGGGTCTTCTTCTTGATAATCGCACCATAACAGGCGCACCTGCTTGGCTTAAACCAACAAAATTTGCCATTTCCGTAAGCATATATAGCTTTACCTTGCTTTGGTTCTTAAGCTTAATAGACACAAGCAAGCATTGGCGTAAACGCCTTGTAAACATTATTGGCTGGACGCTCGCCATTACCTTTTTAGCAGAATGGGTTGGCATTATTACCCAAGCAGCTAGAGGCACAACAAGCCATTTTAATGTTTCAAGCCCCTTTGACGCAGCTATTTGGAGTCTAATGGCCGTTGCCATTTTCATTTTATTTATGGCCAATATAGCGGTTGTTATTTTACTGTTAACACAAAAGTTTAAAAGCCCCGTTTTAGCTAAGGCGCTAAAGCTCGCCATGATCATTGCTGTTCTGGGCTTAGCACAGGGTTACTTAATGACCGACCCAACCGCCCAACAAATGGCAGGCTGGCAAACCGGCGAAGCCATTACCCTAATAGGGGCACATACTGTTGGCGCAGAAGATGGTGGCGCAGGTCTCCCTTTCTTAAACTGGAGTACCGAAGCTGGCGACCTGCGAATTGGACATTTCGTAGGCATGCACGCCTTACAGGTCATTCCATTTTTAGCACTAGTCATTATGCGCCGACGCAAACTCACAGAAAAACAACAAATCAACTTAGTATTTATTGCTTCAGCTGCCTACTTAGCCATAACCCTACTCTTAACATGGCAAGCCCTAAGAGCCCAACCCATTACCCAACCTGACAGCTTAACTATAAGCGTGTTCGCAGGCATAATAACCATTAGTGGCATCTTAAGCCTGCTTAATCTCAGTCAAAACAAACAAGCCCTAAACAGCCAAAGACCCCTACTATGAGCACACTCTTTTCACTATCTAGCCTAGTTGTTATGCCTTTTTGGTTCCTAATGATTTTTCTGCCCAAATGGCGCTACACAAGCCGCATACTGTCATCTGCTTGGGTAGCAGCAGGCGCAGCCCTCATTTACGTCATATTAGTCATCCCTCAAATTCCAACCGTTCTACCTGCTGTGCTAAACCCAAACTTAGAAGGCATAATGAGCTTACTAAGCACAGCTTCAGGCACAACCATCGCATGGGTGCATTTTCTGGCCTTTGACTTATTTGTCGGACGCTGGATTTACCTTGACGCTCGAGCTAGAGATTTACACCCGCTTATAACGAGTCCCATTCTTTTTTTCACCCTCATGCTTGGGCCGTTAGGCTTTCTAGCCTATCTCATAAGCAAACTATTTCAAAAACAAACCAATCAAACTTTAACAAACACGGCAGAAAAGCCCTTTAAAGGAGAAAACCCATGAAAAGCCTAAGTACAACGCTAATCATTTTTCTTTCACTAGCATTTGCCTCACTAGCACTTGCCTCCATGAATAACGCCAAGCAAGCAATTAATGAAGGAAACTACCAAGAAGCCATAAGCACACTTGAAACCCTGCTAGCAGCAGATGCAAACAACACAGAAGCCCACTACACCCTAGCTCAAGCTAAAGGGCTTTTAGCTCAAACCCTCGTAGATCAAGACGCCACTATGCTCTATAGAGAAGCGGTAGAGCACGCTCGAGTTGCCGTTGACTTAGCGCCAAATGACGCACAAAGCCATGTTGAACTAGGTATTGCCTTAGGTCGACTATCGCAACATATTGGCATACTCGAGTCCATCAATATTGGTACCGAAATGAAAACCGTTGTTGATCGCGCACTCGAGCTTAACCCTAATCATTTTGAGGTTTATCATTTATTAGCCATTTGGCATTTAGAAGCACCTTGGTTGTTTGGTGGGCGCTCTGAACTTGTTGTTCCTTACTTTGAGCAGTCTATTGCTCTAAACCCAAACAACATTATGCTTTACGTTGATTTTGCTGAAAGCCTTGTTCGCCTTAA
>CAYGTA010000244.1:2944-7447 GCA_964352605.1 uncultured bacterium
TATTTAGCTGATATGAACTTTAACTTAAACTTAGGCGTAAACTACCAAAACCGCACAGAGCAAACACTCGAGCCTGACATAAGAAAAGCGCAAGAGCTTATCACTTGGGCTGATCATTTGGTCTTTGTTTACCCTATCTGGTGGGGGCTTATGCCTGCTTTACTAAAAGGCTTTTTTGATCGTGTGTTTCTACCTGACTTTGCCTTTAAGTATCAGCAGGGTAAAACCTTTCCAGCGCAACTTCTTAAAGGCAAAACAGCTCGCCTACTGGTAACTGCTGATTCACCAAGCTTCTGGTACTCACTGGTCATGGGTCGCCCTAATCATATTGCTATACGACGCAGCATCTTAGGCTTTAGTGGCATAAAACCCATTCGCATAAAAACGTTTGGCCCTGTTCGAAACTCGAGTGCTGAGCAGCGTAAAAAATGGCTAATGCAGGCAGCTAAGGCAGCTAAAAAAGATGCGCGTTATACTCGAACTATCTCTAAAAGTCTAAAGCCTGAGCATGGCTAGACTAACGCTGCATAAACTTAAACTAGGCTTATCTAATGCTTATCTCATTAAGGCAGAAGGCTGCATTTTGGTTGATACAGGCGCGCCTAATGAAGAAAAACGTATTTTAGCTGCCCTCAAAAACAATGGGGTAAGTAGTAAAGATATTACTCTTATGGTACATACACATGTTCACTCTGATCATGTGGGCAGCACAGTTGCGCTTAAACAAACTATAGATGTACCTTTAGCTTATCACCCAGCCGATGAACCCCTAATGCAGCAAAGCAATAACGGCAAGCTAAAAGGCATTGGCTTACGAGGTGCCTTTTACGCAAAGCTGTTTAGCCACAAACCCTTTGAAGCCTTTTCAGCAGATCTAAACTTACAAGATGGCTTACGGTTAGATGACTACGGCTTGCCAGCAGGCGTACTACACACTCCAGGGCACACAGCAGGCTCAGTATCCCTAATGCTTGATTCAGGAGATGCCATTGTTGGCGATGTACTCATGGGCGGACATATGGGCGGCAATCTATTGCCGCAAAAACCCAACTACCAGTATTTTGCTGAAGACAAAACACAACTTCATAGCAGCCTAAAAAAGCTAGCAGCACAGCCCATAAAAAGCTACTTGGTAGGTCACGGCGGACCCCTAAAAGGAGAAACAGTAAAGAACTGGCTCGAGTCTGTAGCATGATGCTACACATAACTAATCTTTGTAACTCAAAAAATAGGCTCTAAAGAAACAAGAACGCATCTCTTTAGAGCACAATGACGAATAAAGCTCGAGTATTGGTTTTTTGTAAACTCTTTTAGCTAAGTTTGTAAGCTTTTTTCGCCAAATCATAAGCAAGCTCTTTGGCCATAACAGCAGCATCTTCTTCATCTATGGTGTGTTTCAGGCATTCACCCGCAAGCCAGTTGCAGCTTACTCTGCGCCAGACATCATGCCTTGCGGGTATAGATGCAAAGGCTCTCGTATCATCATTAAAACCAGCTAAGTTATAAATACCCGCAGTTTCAATAACCGTATCAAAGTAGCGCTCCATGCCTTTAACACTGTCAAAAAACCACCAAGGGGGCCCTAAACGAAGGGCAGGGTAATGCCCTGCTAGCGGCGCAAGCTCACGGCTATAGCCAGCTTCATCTAAAGTAAAAAGAATTAACCTAAAAGCGTCGTGGTTACCATAAGCACTCAGTAACGGCGCAAGCCCCGTTGTCCATTGGGTAGCAACAGGAATATCCGCACCTTTATCAAGCCCAAAACGCTCAAATACCTGACGATTATGATTACGGTAACTACCCACATGAAGCTGCATAACCAAGCCATCTTCAGTACTCATACGCGCCATTTCTTGCAACATATGCGCCGTAAAACGTTCAGCATCTTGCGCGTCAAGCTTAGCCTTCAAAGCCCTAGCAAAAATAGCTTCCGCCTCGCCCTTCTCTAAAGCTCGAGTATCTGCATTTAGGCTCGCATGATCTGTTGCTGTTGCGCCCATCTCTTTAAAAAACTGCCTACGAGACTCGAGTGCGCTTATAAACTGATCGTAAGATGTAATGCTTTTACCAGTTAAGTCAGCTAGGGTAGCTAGGTTTGCTTGCCAGTTTTTTGTGTTCAGATTAACAAGGGCGTCAGGGCGAAAGGTTGGGCGTATTTGTGTCCAGCCTTCAGCATGTAAAGATTTATGCTCAGCAAGTGAATCTGTAGCAGCATCTGTGGTGCAAAGCAGCTCAATATTAAAACGCTTAAACAAGGCTCTAGGGCGAAACTCATCTTTTGCAAGGGAAGACTCGAGTTCGTCATATATCTTATCGGCTGTGGCGGCTGTTAGTTTTTCAGTGATGCCAAAAACCGTGGCAAGTTCATCGTTAAGCCAAAGCCCTGTTGGGGTTCCTTGAAACAAATAAAAATGCTCTGCAAAGCGTCGCCATATTTTTCTTGAGTCTGTTTCAATAGTGCTGCCATCTTGACTAGGTACACCTAAGTCTTCTAGTTTGACGCCCTGACTGTAAAGCATTCTGAAAATGTAGTGATCAGGAATGACAAAAAGTTCTGCAGGGTTACCAAACTGCGCATTAGCATCTGAAAGTAAGCTGGGTACAACATGACCATGAGGGCAAACCAGCGGTAAATCTTTAACCTGATTATAAAATTGACGCGCTAACTGCCTTTGCTCAGGCAAAGGAGAGAATAATCGATCTGGATGAATCATTTGGCTCCTAATCTTATGGGGGTTTATCTTAATTAAAAAGGTTTACCCCAAATAGAGTGAACTTACAAAGCACACAATACTCGTTTAGCTCGAGTGTTACGAACTGCCTAACTAAAGCGTAACAGTAAGGCAATTTAGCGTTTTGTAAACGCACTTTGGATTAACTTAGTTTACATGATAACAGATTTCATATAGGATATATCTTATGAAAAAATACGTAATAGTAGGCACAGGCAGTCGGTCAGGCATGTTTATTAAAGCCATTACCCAAACCTTTAAAGAGCACGCCGAACTGGTAGCTTTCTGCGATCTTAGTCAAGTTCGTATGGATTGGCACAACAAGCAACTAGCCACAAATGGTCATAGTGAAGTAGCCACTTACAAAGCTAGTGACTTTGACAAAATGATTAGCGAAGTCAAACCAGACACAGTCATTGTTACCACCATGGACGCAACCCACCATAATTATATTATTAGAGCTATGGAATTAGGCTGCGATGCCATTAGCGAAAAACCCATGACAACTGACGAAGGCAAAGCAAAAGAAATCTTTGAAGCCATTGAACGCACCGGTAAATCTCTACGCGTAACCTTCAACTACCGCTACGCACCTGCCTACACCAAGGTACGTGAAGTCATTATGAATGGTGATATTGGTAGACCCTTAAGCGTTAACTTCATGTGGCTCTTAGATACCAGCCACGGCGCAGATTACTTTCGTCGTTGGCACCGCCAAAAAGAAAACTCAGGCGGGCTTTTTGTACACAAAGCGACCCATCACTTTGACCTTGTCAACTGGTGGATTGACTCTTACCCCAAAGAAGTTTTCGCCATGGGTGACCTTATGTTTTATGGTAAAGAAAATGCCGAAGCCAGAGGCGAAAGTTACACTTACAAACGCTACACAGGCGAAGAAGAAGCCAGCCAAGACCCCTTTGCTTTATTCCTAAATAACAACACAGCCATGACAGGCTTGTACCTTAACGCCGAAGAAGAAACAGGCTACTTAAGAGACCAAAATGTCTTTGGTGAACCCATAAACATAGAAGATGTCATGAACGTAACCGCAAGATACCAAAATGGTGTTCTGCTTTCTTACAACCTCTTAGCTTTTTGCCCTTGGGAAGGCATGAAAGTAGCCATAACAGGCGATAAGGGCCGCGTTGAGCTAGAAGTCATAGAATCTGTAGAGCACCTAAAAGAAGATAAAGAACACGACGTAACCGCTAGTAAAGGCAGCTTCAAACAAACCACCTTAAAAGTATTCCCTATGTTCAAACCACCCTACGATGTTGAAATACCTGTAGGTGAAGGCGGTCATGGTGGTGCTGACCCAGTCATGCTCGAACAAATCTTTCACCCAAGCCCACCTGAAGATAAATTTAAGCGCGCTGCCTCTCATGTGGATGGTGCGGCCTCAATCATGTTAGGCATTGCAGCTAACCAGTCTTTAAAAAGCAAACAACTCATTAATGTTGATGACTTATTTAAACTCTAACCGCCCAAACAAAAAACTAGTAACACAGCTTTACTTATCCTTTTAGTTTTTCAGAACTTTCTCTTTCCTAAATCCAGCAGTAAGTTACTGCTGGATTACTTTTTTTAAAAAAGCATTCAATACTTATGGTATTTCCAATAAGTATTGCACCATCTACTCTTCTACCGCTTTCTTAATCCCCTAAAAGCTTCTCTCGATGGTCGGAAAAGTCCCAAAGGGACAGCTCTCTTATTAAGGGAGCCTAAAGTCAAAAGCTGTTTTGGTGCAACCTTTTCTGGAAAACCAATTACT
>CAYGTA010000245.1:0-4957 GCA_964352605.1 uncultured bacterium
TACTCATTTTATTATCTTTAATTCCAGCCCTTATGCTGGTCAGTCAGCGTATACAAACTGAAGGCAGAACCCGAACCGTTAGTTTCTTAATGGATGAACAAGCCCTCTCAACACAAGCCGAATACTACGGCCTAGATACCTTTGAACTCGCAGAACGCTACAGAAGCTTAGGCTTAAACGGAATTGCCATTTATGAAGAAACCATTTCAAGCTTCGCTACCAAAGGCGACCTAAGCCTTCTTTCAGATAGTTCATTACGTTCAAGAGCCATTCAAGAAGGCACCGCAATGCCTGACATTCCTGTCGATAGCTTACTGATTACCGGCTTAAGAGAAGGCGTACTCGAGTCCCTTAAAACCAAACATCAACCTGCGCCCAGTGACTTATCTTTATTTGACCGAAATTGGCTCTTTTTTGAAGGCACCAATGTATCTAGACCCGCAGGCCCTGATACACAAAAAATAAGACAATGGGCCGACGCAGGTTGGGATATTGCCTACCGCCCAAGAAACTACCCCAACATGATTAATGTTGGTGCTGACTACCCCAAAGAAGCCCGCTATTTGATTTATCATGGCTTACAAATATCAGGCTATCCCAGCGCACTAGAAAACATCATCCCAATCTCACAAAATTACATCACAGGCGTTATAGAAGGCACCGAACAAAAAGGCCTTAAAGACATAATTAGACAAATACCAAGCGCTCGAGTGCTTAGTTTTAATCAAGATTACCTGAATGAAAAATTATCACCTGAAAGCATTGTTGATAAGTATTTATTGGGTGCCGATGAACGTGGCATAAAACTAATTTATGTACGCCCGTACACCGAAACCCAACAAGGCGACATGATTGAAAATACCGAAAAGCTCATAACTTTACTCAAACAAAACTTCGAAGCAGAAGGCTACACCATAGCTTCACTACCCACACTCGAGTTTGATTATCAGCCTAGTGTTTGGCTGCGTGCTTTGAGTAGTGTTGGTATTATTGCGGGTCTTGCTTTGCTTGCCTTGTTGTACCCAGGGGCTTGGGCTGCTTTGGTTGTAGGTGCAGTGGTTGCGCTGGGTCTTTTTGCTGGGGGTTTAGATTGGGATGCATTGGCACTCATGGCAGCGGTCAGCTTTCCTGTCTTGGGGTATGGCTTCTTTTCTAAAAGGCTCGTTGATTTAGGTTTGGCAACGTTAATTAGTTTGGCAGGTGTTTTGCTTTTGGTTGCAGTTGGTAGTGACCAAGAGTCTATGCTGGCAATTAGACCTTTTGCTGGAGTTGCCGCTACGCTAGTTATTCCTCCCCTACTCTTTTTGTTTCATTACGCCCTTAAGTTTCGGCGTCCTGCGCAGTGGGTTACTGATTTCTGGACAACCCCTATTCAGTTGGGTCATATTGCTATTTTTGTGCTTGGCATGGCAGCCTTAGGGCTTATTGTACTTAGGCGAGGTAACTTTCCGATTATTGGAGCTTCAGAAGCAGAGCTGGCTTTAAGAAGCTGGTTGTCTGACTTGTTTGTACGCCCCAGATTTAAAGAACTCATTGGGCATCCTTTAGGTGTTTTAGGCTTACGTAATGATGAGTGGCCTGAATGGATTCGTGTACTACTCTTAACCGGCGGTGTAATTGCTCAAGGCACCATTATGAATAGTTTTAGTCACTATCACACTCCTTTTATCATTTCTTTACAACGCACCCTCATTGCCCTATTTTTAGGACTCTTGTTTGGCCTAGTTCTTTTACCTATAAGTCATTTTCTTATTAAGTTCGTTAAAGCGTGGCTGGCAAGTGGTGAGCAACTACAAAACGCATGAAGGTACTCATAAGTGGCTATTATGGCTTTGATAACTTTGGTGATGAAGCACTCCTAAGCGGCTTAGCGCATTCCCTAACAGCTCAAGGTCATGAACTAACCATACTTTCAGGTGACCCACAACGAACTAAAGAACTCCATAAGCTTAAAGCGCTACATCGCTACAAAGGTCTAATAGCAGCTTTACTCAACTGTGACGCGCTCATTTCTGGCGGTGGCGGCTTACTACAAGATAAAACCAGCTTCAAAAGCTTGCAGTACTACCTATGGGTCATTAAACTAGCCAAGCTTCTAGGCAAACGGGTACTGATATATGGTCAATCTATAGGGCCTTTAAGTAGTAAAGGAAAAGATGCGCTTAAAACAGCTTTAAAAAATACTCGCATTGCTGTAAGAGATAAACCCTCTCAAGCCTTACTAGAAAACTTAGGGCTCAGTTCAACCTTAGTTGCCGATGCCGCACTACTCATTCCTTTTGCAGAAAGCAGTAAACAAAAAAGCTACACCCTGCTTATTCCTCGCTACGGACACCCTGACTTAACAGACGCACTCATAGAGCTAGCCAAAACCCTAAAAGCACAAAATCAAGACCTCGTATTAAGCTCAGTACAAGCAAATGAAGATAAAACAGAAATAACGCGCATTATGCAAGCCGTACCTGACCTTCGTTATGTAGAAGCCAGCACACCCCAAGACCTCTTAAGCATAATTACTCAAAGCAACTACGTCATTTCAGCCAGACTCCACGGACTCATACTGGCAGCCGTAGCCAACAAAAATTACGCTGGTCTTATTTATGACCCCAAAGTAAAAGCCTTCCTAAATGAAACAGGCGCAACTGCATTTGAAACACCCATAGACCACAAAGCACTGATAAAAACAGTACTCGAGCGTAGCCCTGTCAATCAAGACAAGCTAGCTGCTATGAGAGAACGGGCACGACTTGGTGAAGCGTGGCTTGCTGAGCAACTCAGTTAAGTTGTGGCTTTAAAGACCTTTTTAAGCTCCAAAAAGGCTAAACTAAGTTTCAGATGCGGCGCCTAACCCTCTTACTAAGTTTTTGTTTTTTTGGCTTTGTGCTTGCACAATCAAGTCTAGATGAAATGCGTACTAACTTAAATACAGGTTACTACGCCATTGCAGCCCAAGTCTTAGGCCCTCAACTCATTAATGACCCTAATTATCAAACGAACCCAGAAGCCTATTACCTTTACGCTAAAGCACTCTTCTTAACAGGAAACACTGAGAATGCTCGCCTCTATTTAGAGCAAGCCAAAACTCTAGTAAGCAATAATAACGAGCTAAACATCCAAATAAATCATCTAGATGCACTAGTTTTAGCCGCTGAAGGCAGCATAAGTGAATCCATAGACACACTCGAGTCTGTCTTTAATGAACAAGCCAACTATGAAATTGCTATGGACTGGGGGCGTGTAGCATGGCAAGCAGGCCGCTTAGACGAAGCACTCAACGCCTTTACAAAAGCTGCTGAAACCCAGCAAGGCCAAAAAGAACTCTGGCCTGAACTTAATAAAGGTCGCATTTTGCATATTCAAGGTAGAGGGCAAGCAGCTATAACAGCCTTTAATAAAGCCATAGACATTTTTGAAGCAAATGACGTACAACGAGGCGAACTACCCTCACCCGGTTACATAGAAGCCTACTACCAACTCGCTAGCGTATATGAAGACTTAGGCAATCTAGAAGAAGCCCGCCTAAACTACGAAAGCGCCTTAACTATAGGTTCAAACTACGCACCCGCCCAAGCAGCACTCGAGCGTTTAGGCTTTAATTAATCAACTTATGGTTAACTTTAAGCCCAAACTAGATTTTCAGTCCAGATGCGTTTAGAGACGTTACGTAAAATAAGTTGCCCTTTTCTAAACACACCCAGTCTATCTGGCGGACTCGCTAAAACCGCAGTTAAACTCTTAGCATTAAGCACAACCAAATCAGCTTGTGAGCCTTCAAACAAACCATATTCACTTAAACCCATAATTGCAGCAGGCTTATGCGTAACCATCTCTAAACAAAGCGGCATTTCTTTAACACCGGTCATATGAGCAGCATGCGCCAGTAAGTTAGCCGTTTGTAGTAAATCGTAAGAACCTAAAGGATTAAAGGAATCACGTACTTTATCAGAAGCTGCGGCCACATTGATATTACGACCTAGTAACTCTTTCACTCTCGTTATACCCCTAGGGCTAGGCTTTAAACCACGACCCATCTGAATAAGATCAGCTGAAGGCAGCGTAACAATATGAATCTGAGCTTCCTTCACTTTCTCCATAACCCTATCAGCCGTAGCATCATCCATAAAACTAAGCGAACAGCAATGCCCTGCCGTGACTTTACCTTGCATGCCTCGCTCAATCGTCTTATCTGCCAAATACTCTAAGGTGTTCACGCGACCATCATCAATATCATCAATATGCAAGTCAAGCGGTTTACCATGCAGCTCAGCTAAGTCAAAAAGTTTATCAATACTTTTTTTGTAATCACTACTAAAGGTAGGGGCACCACCAATAATATCTACACCCATCTTAATAGCCTCTTGCAACGCTCTATCATCTTGCGGCGTATTACCCGAACGACCTAACGCAACCACCTGCACTGTAAGCAAATCTTTATGCCGTTCACGCGCATCCAAAATTCCCTCGAGTGCCATCCAAAAACCTGAACTGTAAACATCTACATGGGTTCTAAGGGCAGCGGTACCCAAACTAATCGCTGTATTTTGAGCTTGTAACGCGCGGCTTAAATAACGCTCATAACTCAATCTACGTTTCTCTTCATCCCAAATTTCATTAGCCTCTATAAGCGTGCCACTTTTATTAAAAGACATGGACAACGTTTGATCTAAATGCACATGCGCATCGACAAAAGCAGGCAAAACCACAAGACCATTCAGATTCCACTCTTCATGACCCCTAATCTCTAGGTTTTCACCAATAGCAATAACACGACCTGCTTCTAAAGCAATATCTACCAGCAGACCACTGTCATCTATATTTACTTTGCGCAATACCCACTTTGCTGTTGCCATAGCCACCCTTAGTGTAAGCAAAAAACCTATTAGAAGCTAAGTAGAGCATACTCTTTAGTGCCATCACAATGAAAAAGATGACGTGAGTTAAGAAAAAGAAGAAAGAA
>CAYGTA010000245.1:5057-7440 GCA_964352605.1 uncultured bacterium
TACACTATAAAAATGACTGAAACCCTCACTGTTGGCTTAGCCCAAATTGCACCCGTATGGCTCAACCGCCAAAAAACCTTAGCCAAAATGACAAGCTATGTTGAAAATGCAGCCAAGCAAAACTGTGACCTTGTTGTTTTTGGTGAAGCCCTCTTACCGGGCTACCCTTTCTGGCTCGAACTTACGAATGCTGCGGTGTTCAACAGTGACATTCAAAAAGATTTACATGCTCACTACATGAAAAATGCAGTTTGTTTAGAAGAAGGGCATTTAGATGCTTTATGTGCATTAGCTAAAGAGAAAAGCATAGCAATTTACCTTGGTAGCATTGAGCGCCCCCTTGATAGAGGTGGGCATAGTCTTTATTGCTCTCTTATTTACATTAATAAGGCTGGTGAGATTTGCTCGGTTCATCGTAAACTCATGCCCACCTATGAAGAACGCCTCACATGGTCTACTGGTGACGGTCATGGCTTAAAAACCCATAAGCTTGCTGCTTTTACGCTGGGTGGGCTTAACTGCTGGGAAAACTGGATGCCTTTAGCAAGAGCTAGTCTTTACGCGTTAGGTGAAGACCTGCATGTAGCCGTCTGGCCAGGCAATAAACGCAACACGCTAGATACCACGCCTTTTATGGCAAAAGAAGGCCGCTCGTTTGTGATTGCGGTTTCAGGCTTAATGCGCAAGCAAGACTTCCCTGAAGATACGCCGCATTTAGATTTAATTCTTAAGCATGCACCCGATGTTCTAGCAGACGGTGGTAGCGCGCTAGCTGCGCCAGATGGTCGCTGGATTATTGAACCTATAACAAATGAAGAGAAACTTGTCGTCGCAAGCCTTGACTACAACGAAGTGCGTAAAGAACGTCAGAACTTTGACCCTTCAGGTCACTACTCAAGACCCGATGTACTCAGCTTGCATATAAACCGTAAACGTCAAGGCGTGTTGATAGAAGAGTAAACAATTAGAAATGAGTAGAAAGTGAAAAGAATAGTTGAATACTTGATTTTACTTTTCTCAGCATCTCCACAAATCGCTTAATGACAAACCTCGATGCGTAAAAATAAATTCACAAAGCCGCTATTGCAATACCCCATAGAACCTAAACCCATAACAAACTGATAAGCTTTTACTATGCCTTTAGACCCCAATTCCACTCAAGCTTCTGACTGGGCCATAAGTCTAGATACCGTTTTTCCAAACCATGCAAACCCCCTTGGAACGCTTTTTGGTGGACGTGTCCTTGAACTCATGGATGTCAACGCGTCCATTGCCTGTCACAGATTTTGCAGACAAGCTGTAGTGACAGCATCTACTGAACCCATAGACTTTCGTAACCCCATTTACGTAGGCGAAATAATAGAACTCAAAAGCCGCGTAGCATGGGTGGGTAACACCAGCATGATCGTACGCTGCGAAGTATTTGGTGAAAACCCCCTCTCAGGCGAAAGAAGACTCTGCACCATAGGACACCTCAACTTCGTAGCGCTAGACGAAACCAAAAAACCCGTAAGAGTACCCCGCCTAAAGCTCGAGTCTGACCTTGAAAAGCATCATTGGGAGGTTGCTTTAAATGTACGTGAAGCCATTTTGTCACGCCGTAAACTTACAGCCTATCAACCAAGCTGATGAATAAGCGAGACCTTTTTGATGATGTAGCTGAGCTTTATGACGCTGTGCGACCTGATTACCCTGAAGAGCTCATAAAGCAAATCATGCTTCTGGCTAAGTTAAATGCAAATAAACAAATTCTAGAAGTGGGCGTAGGCACAGGGCAAATTACAAAAGCTTTTGCTGAAAAAGGCATTCCCCTAACAGGACTCGAGCTTGGTAAGAATTTAGCTCTCTTAGCTTCTAAGAATCTGGCAGCTTTCTCTCACGTTTCTATTATCAATACAGCTTTTGAGGCTTGGCAGACCCAGCAGCAATTTGATCTCTTTTTATCTGCCTCTGCCTTTCATTGGGTTAAGCCTGAATTTGGGCTTAAGCGAGCTTATGAACTGCTTAAACCCAAAGCTTATATAGCTCTTGTCTGGCACATAGATCAATCTTTTGACACTGATTTTTATAAAGCTACAACTCCCTTTTTTCAGCAGTTCATACCCACCGACCCTAATAGACCCCAGCCTCCAGCTGCACATAAACACTATAAACAAGCCCTACTCGAGTCTAATCTGTTTAGTGACTTAAAAGAGCAGAGTATTTCTTGGCAACGCACTTATAGCAAGCTCGAGTTTATTGGCTTACTTAATACCTTTTCACCTAATCTTGCTTTGTCTAAAGAAAAGCGCGAGCTGTTTAATAGCCATATTGAAGCTGTAATTGATGATTTTGGCGGTTCGGTTACGCGATTGTACAAAAGCATTTTGTTATTTGCTCAAAA
>CAYGTA010000246.1:0-7392 GCA_964352605.1 uncultured bacterium
TCAATTGCTCTTAAAATGCAGCGACCTAGTGTGGTTTTGCCGCAGCCTGATTCACCAACAAGACCTAGTGTCTCACCAGTTCTTAATTGAAAGCTAATATCATCTACAGCTTTTACATGTCCAACGACTCGCCTTATGATGCCCTTTTCAATGGGGAAATATTTTTTGAGTGATTTGACTTCTAGTAAGACATCATTAGATGACATGTTTGCTTTTACTCTCTTTTTGAGGCATGGTTTGCTTATTGTTGTTACTTTCGGTGTACAAAAAGCAGCTTACTTTATGTCCAGCTGAAAGCTCAATTAATTGCGGGTCATCTTTATCGCAAATGCCAGTCATTGCTTGTGTACAGCGAGCAAAAAATGCGCATCCTTTGGGTCGGTTTATGGGTGTAGGTACACTTCCTTCAATCGACGCCAAACGCTGTCCTCTTTGTTTTTTACCTACTTTTGGTATAGATTTTAATAGTGCTTGGGTATAGGGGTGCTTTGGATTGTAAAAAAGACTATCAACATCTGTGTGCTCCACTATTTTTCCTAGATACATAACAGCAACTTGATCTACCATTTTGGCAACAACCCCTAAATCATGAGTAATGTAAAGGATGGCCATTCCAAACTCTTTTTGTAGGTCACGCATTAGGTTGAGTACTTGTGCCTGAACCGTTACGTCAAGTGCTGTGGTTGGTTCATCTGCAATAAGTAGAGAAGGTTGACAAGCTAGCGCCATGGCAATCATGGCCCGTTGACGCATTCCACCTGATAGTTGGTGAGGGTATTCATCTACACGTTGTTCGGGGTTCGAAATGCCAACTTTGGTCAGAATGTCAATGGCAATTCGTCGTGCCTCTTTTTTATCACGTGTCTTATGAATCAGCACTCCCTCCATGATTTGGTTACCAATCGTGTGTAAAGGAGAGAAGGCTGTCATGGGTTCTTGAAAAATCATCCCTATGTCGCCACCACGAATACTGCGGAGCTCTGCACCCCGTGGATTGAGCTTAGCTAAATCAAGAGGGTTGCCTGTTTTGGGATAAAATAAAATCTGGCCTGATGTTGTGGCAAATTTTGGTGTAATACGCATAATTGACTCAACAGTTATGCTCTTACCGCATCCTGATTCACCTACTAGCGCCATGGATTGGCCTCTATCAAGACTAAAACTTATGCCATCAACTGCTTTGAGTATGCCTTCGTCAAGCATCAATTCTGTTTTTAAATTTTTTATTTTTAGTAGCGGATCAGCCATGTTTAACCTTATACATGCTTATAAGGGTCTGCTGCGTCACGAAGACCATCTCCTAAAAAGTTAAACGCAATCACAATAATCACAACAAGTCCACCTGGAATTAGCATCCACGGGTTTAGAGTAACCGTTTGAATATTTTGTGCTTCTTGTAAAAGTGTACCTAGACTAACAGCAGGTGCACGAATACCTAAACCTAGAAAACTAAGTGAGGTTTCACCTAGAATCATGCCAGGTATTGCTAGGGATAGGTGTACGATTAGGTAACTGGTAAAGCCTGGAAGTAAATGCCGCGTAATGATATCGCGTTCGCGTACACCAGCGAGTTTCGCTGCCAAAACATAATCTTCTTCTCTTAAGCTAATGAGTTTCCCACGTACAACTCGAGCAAGCCCAGTCCAACCTACAATGGCTAGCACAATAGAAATTCCAAAGTAGACTTGAATAGGTGACCAGTTTGCAGGTACTAATGCTGCTAGTGCCATCCATAAAGGTAGAGTGGGTAAGGATTGTAGAAATTCAATGAGTCTTTGAATAAACGTGTCTACACCACCCCCGTAATAGCCAGATAATCCACCAAAAAACAATCCTAGTAGTAAGCCAAAAAATAATCCGATTAGGCCCACAAAAAGTGAGGTTCTTGCGCCAAAAAGCATTCGGCTAAATTGGTCACGTCCTAATTCATCTGTACCTGCTGGAAAAAACACTCCAGGTTTTTCTACGCCAAATAAGTGAATGTCTGTGTTAATGAGGTTAAGAAGCTTATAAGATTCTCCTTGCACAAAGAAGCGAAGGGGATAACGCTCAGTTTTATCCTCAACATATTCTCGTTGAAAGGTGTCCATATTTAGTTCGTTAGTAACTTTGTAGACGAAGGGTATCACGTGAAACCGACCTTCGGTATCTATAAAATGAAGTTTGGTGGGTGGTGCAAAAATATAACCACTATGACGCTCAAATGCACCGTAGGGTGAGAAAAATTCAGCAAAAATAGCTAGCAGATAAAGAAAAATAAGTACATATAAAGAAAAAACAGCAACACGGTGACGTCTGAATTTACGCCAAATGAGTTGCCGCTGATTGGCGATTTCATAGTGAACTTCTTCCACAATAGGCTTAGTGGTTAATTCGGATGCTTGCATTCTTAATTTGACCTTTCATACCGAATACGAGGATCGAGCCACATGAGTAGCAGGTCAGATATAAAAACACCAATGATAGTTAATGCGCCAAGCATCATGAGCATACTTGAAGCAGCATAGGTATCTTGGGCAATAATGGCACGTAGTAGTAGGGGTCCTGTGGTTGGTAAGCCTAAAACCACTGAAACAATAGCTGAACCAGAAACAATTGCAGGTAACAAATTACCTATGGTACTTAGAACTGGGTTAAGAGCCATTCGAAAAGGATACTTAAGAATAAGTTGCCATTCCCTTACGCCTTTAGCTCGCGCAGTTTTAACGTATTGCTTTTCTAGCTCATCGAGCAATAAACCTCGCAATACACGTATCAGACCCGCTGTCCCTGCTGTACCAAGAACAATAATGGGCACAGGGAGATGCTTTAGTAAATCAATAAATTTTGCGAAACTCCAGGGTTCTCCTAAGTACTCGGGTGAGAACAGTCCGCCAGGTGAGAAGCCGAAGACTTTAAGCAATAAAACCATGAAAATGAGTGCTAATAAAAAATTTGGTGTTGCTAGACCCAGCAGACCAAAGAAGGAAAAAACATAGTCAGCAAATGAATATTGATGTGTTGCTGAGTATAATGCTATGGGAATTGAAACAGCATAAATAAAGAGAATTGAGGCAAAAGAAATCACCATGGTTAGTAAAAGTCGTTCTCTTATTAAATTCCAGACGGGTTGCCGCCATTCAAAAGACTGTCCGAAATCACCTTTTGTTATGACAGGAACAATCCAGCGAACGTATTGAATATGCAGTGGCTGATCTAGACCATATCGTTCTGTCAGGAAGTCTAGTTCGGCCTCATTAGCAATCAAACCACTGTTATCTAATTCAATAGCGTAACTTTCTATCCAACTACCAGGAGGTAGATTTACGATATAGAAAGAAACAATGGAAACAAGCGCCAGTACAATCACCATGTAGGCAATCCGTCTTATAAAATAACCTAACATTACTTCTTCCTTATTGTAATAACGTAAGATGAATCATGTTCATTCACGCTTATAGTTTTTTTCATTACCTCAGGGTTACCTACGGTTCTTTCTTAAGTAGGTTTCTGAAGTCTTTAAGGACGTAGTAAAGCATTTGATTGGAGTCATGATACCGAACTGCTCCTCGGTAGGCAGCGCGAACCATATAAATTAAATCATTACCATCAAATTGCCAGTCTACATATTGAAAGCCTGTCAAACGCATTGAATCATCGTAATTTAATCCTGACTCATCTTGGATTAGAGTTTTGATATGTTTCCAGCTTTGCAGGTCATTTGAAGCGTATAGTGACAGAACATTTCGTTGATTTGGCCATTTTGGGTCGGTGTTATTATTTGTCAAAGTTAAATACGTTTGTGTTTCAGAATCACGGCGAATTGAAAACTTACTCATTCCACCAGGAAAATTGATAAGCCCATTTTCTTTGAAGCTTAGTCGTTTGCCTTCATCATGAATTTCTACTATTGCAGCCTTATCAACCAGCGGTTTTGAATTGAATCGCAGGATATCCCAGAGGGCCCCGTCGGGTGTTTCAACTACATTTCCTTCAAGCCAACCAGGGTTCTCGATTTTACCCCATTCGGCTGGTACCCAGTCTGGATTGAAGGCTAGTTTATTACTCATAGTCCAGTTCTTAGCCTCAAGCAAGTTACTATCAATTGCTGCAGATATTACACAAGCTTTAAAGCCTTTGCCCCATTCGCAAGGATCACAGTCTTCTATCGCGCGGTATAGGCGGCCATTCTTAACTACCATAGGCATGGGTGCGCAATGGTAATTGGGGGCATCATGAAAGTAGCCACCCTTGAATAAAAGACCTGTATTTTCGTCTTTTGGATGCGTCCAAGTAAAACCACCATCATCACTACGACGAATCAGAACTGAGCCATACTGTTGCGAAATACCTAACCAATAGACACTACCTTGATGTAAGAATAAGTTGCCCCAAAAAGCATTCATGATATGCGTAATGTTAAACCAGGTTAAACCATCATCTTCTGATCGATAAACACTTGTTAGTCCCTCTTCACCTTCGTGTGTGCGCGGGCAGCCAGCACCAAAGTAATCATGAGTTGCAAGTAGGACTCCATCAGGTAAACGTAGAATGCTAGGGCTTCCAAGATAGGTTTTTGTTTTTTCAGCTTGATATTTTATTACCGAGGTGTGCATAGACTCCCTTTAAATAACTAAAAAAAGAGTAAGGGTACAACTAGCTACCCTTACTCTTCTAAATCACTTACTCGCCAATAAACCATTGGTCAGAGTGACCACTAACAAGGTGATTCAGGTAAATGGTGCCTTCATCGGGTGGGAAGTTATTCAGACGATTTGACCTAATGAATATCTCAGGTGCTTCACCTACTGTACCAATGTGATACATCCGTTCAACCGTTCTTTTAACGACTTCTGTTCCTTGCTCAAGGTACTCGTTAGAGCCTAATTCGGTAAGTTGCCACAAATCAACAAGCTCCATTTGTTCAGTGAAGTAAGGGTCTGTAGGCTCTTCACCTTCAGTGCCACCACTTAACCACCACTGACGCCATGCTAAGCCACCACCAACAGGCGTGGAGTCAATGCCGTAGGGTGGACGCAACCATATGGGGCGTTGATATAAGTCTTTCTCAGCCACCAAATCAGCAAACCAGACAGATGCTTGAACTTCATTGGATAGTAATGCTTGCTGGAAGGCCTCGCGAGTGCTCGGATTAATGCTTACGTCCACACCAATGTCTTGCCAGTATTCTGCCATGAGTTCACTCATTGGCTGCCTGTTAATTGCATCCCACAAAACAATACTTAAAGGTTGACCGTCAGGACGAAGACGCACACCATCGCTACCGCGTTCTAAACCCATTTCGTCTAGTAAAACGCCGGCCTGCTCGGGGTCATACTCAGCATAGTGGCTACCCATCCAGTCTTCGTAAAACACTGAACTTGATGGAACACCCCATTGTCTGGGTACTGCTAGACCAAAAAACAGGGTTTCATTGATTTCTTCGCGATTGACAGCTAGTGACATGGCTTGTCTAAAACGCAGATCATTAAATATTTCGTTCAACACAGGATCACTTACAGTAATATTAAACTGGTACTTGTTCATAGCACCTTGAGCAGCGGGCCACAACAAGGTTTTGTAATCACCAGTCTCTTCACCTGCTCTTAAAACCGGTAAGTCTGTAACCTCTAGATTATAGAAACCATAATCAATTTCACCTGCTTGTACCTTGAGCTTTACAACTTCTGGCTCAGCTACAATTAAGCGAACTTGACTATCGATATAGGGAAGCTGATTACCTTCGGTGTCAACTTTCCAGTAATAAGGATTTCTTTCGTAGAATTTGTTACCAAACTCATCTATACTTGCAAGCTTCCAAGGTTTGAGGACAGGCATATCTGGGTCAAAATCATTTTGACCCGTTTGACCATCATAATGAAAGATAAAAGCATCAATCCAAGAATTAAAGCCTTCTTCTTCAGCAACGGCATTAGCATTCTCATTAAAATCAATATGCCATTTTTCAAGGTAGTGCCTAGGTGCCATTGGAAAGCCTGGGGCATCACGCACAACAGATAAAGGAAATGCTGGATGAGTGACGGCAAAAGAGAATTTTACAGTGTGGTCATCTATTTTTTCCATGCTGATGGGTTCACCACCTGGACGTAGTTGACCTGGTAAGTTAGGTAATTCTGGATGTTGCATAATATTTTCATACCAGAACATCATGTCATCTGCTGTGAATGCGACACCGTCACTCCACTTCATGCCTTGGCGTAGTGTGACTGTAGCGCTTAGTAAATCATCTGCCATTTCTATGTTTTTAGCAATTTGTGGAAAAATGACTTCCCAATTGGTTGAGTAAGCCATGAGTTGCTGATCCCAAGCTGTAAAGCCTGTGTTACCGAATGAGGTTGGGTTGGTTGCGTTAAAGGTGATTTCGCCACCATAGCTACCAATTTGATCTCTAGGTTGAACGATTAGGATATCTTCTCGCATAGGTAGGCGTTCTTCTAGAGGCGGCAATGTTCCGGCTGCTACTTGTTCAGCGAGGATTGGTGCTTCGTTAAAGCTAGCGATAGTGTTACCAGCAGCTTCGTAATCTGTTAGGTTCCAAGTTTGATAGCTATCTATCATGTCTTGAGCTGTGGCAGAACTAAGCATGACGATACTAAGTAAAGTCAATGCAAGCCATTTAAAAGTTTGAGGGGTTATTAATTTCATTTTTTATACCTCCCTAGGTAGAGAAAAGGCTAATTGTTGTTTGAAAATAATATTTTTTTTAGAGCCAGCTATAAGCTGCTTCAGATAATTTGCTTGCCTTTAGCACCTCCTTTAAGTTGCTTTTAATTAGTTCGAGTTCTTTGGGGTTGATTGCGGAAATTGGAGAACGAACGCTTCCTATGTTTGGTAAGCGAAGTGCGGCGAGGGCTTTGAGAATATCTAGGCGGCCACCGTGGTGAATGATCCGAGAGAGCTGCATGAGTATGTTTTGCCAATATAGTAAGCCGGTGGAATCTTTTGCTTGCCAAGCATTCCAGAAAGCCATGTAGGGTTCAGGAAAAACACCTGCCGGACCTGCAACTATGCCTTTTGCGCCAGCCAAAAGGGCTTGGGTTGCTAGTAGATCTGCGCCTGGTAACACATCAAGATTAGGAACTGCTAAATAGTCTAGAATCTGCGCTAGATTACCAGATGAATCTTTTATCCCGACAATGTTTTCTTCTTCTGATAGCCGACTTGCGAGATCAGCTGTAATGGTGTTGCCTGTGCGAGAAGGAATGTTATATAGATAAAAGTCTAAAGGTGCGACAGCTTTTGCAATTGAGAGGTAATGGCGTTCGAGTTCCGTTTGACTATAAGCAAAGAAGCTTGGGCTAATACAAGCAACTGCGTTTGCTCCTGCTTCCGCAGCATGATTTGCTAGGTCTATACTTTCTCGTGTGTTTAATGCGCCTATTTGTACGACTA